>JAGYNO010000047.1 GCA_018399955.1 Halanaerobium sp.
ATTGATTGTGTATATAATGGCTTAATTATAGAGGCCGATGTAAAAGTCGGCTTCTTAATTTTTCTTATTAAATTATTAAATAAAAGAGGATTTGTCAACTTTAGCTAGAATATATTTTCTAGTATTAATAGAATATTTCAGTTGACAATTTATTGTGTTTTAGAATAACTTACTTAATTTAACAGCTTAATACAAAACTAAATAAAGCAGAGAGGATTGAAGCAGTTGAAAAAGTATAAAAAAGAGTTTATGTTTATTTTAGGCATATTTCTAGCTGTAATTATTTGGAATATTGAGATTACTTCTTTATCTGGGAATGCACAAAAGATGCTTGCTTTAAGTTTGATGACAGTTATGTTCTGGGCCTCCAAAGTTGCTCATCCTGGTTATACCTCAGGTTTATTTCTTTCTTTACTATTGATTTTTAAAATTGCAGAGCCAGCTGAGGTTTTTTCATTATGGTCTTCATCTTTGATCTATATTATTATAGGTGCCTATTTGATAGCATCAGCTGTTCAATCTTCAGGTTTAGGTGAAAGAATTGCTTATAATTTTATTTTGAAATTTGTAAATTCATATAAAAGCATTATTTATTCAATTTTTTTTCTTACTTTATTTTTGAGTCTATTAATACCACATCCATGGCCGCGCTCATTTTTGATAATGTCTGTAATGGTTGTGGTAATTGAAAGTGCAGGCCTCTCTAAAAAAGATGCAGGCAGTGTTGGACTTGCTGTTTTTGCATTTTCTGTTCCTATATCTATGATATTTTTAACTGGTGATAGTACCATCAATATACTTGCAGTTGAGATGTCCGGTAGATATTTAAACTGGATAGAGTGGCTTTATCATATGGGAGTACCAGCAGCTCTTGCTTCAATATTAACACTCTTTTTATTTTTGAAACTATTTAAACCAGAAAAAAAGATTGATATAGATCAGCGGATAATAAAAGAAAAGTTAAATGATTTAGGTCCATTGTCATTAAAAGAAAAAAGAATGATTTTCTGGATAACAACTGCTGTTCTTCTCTGGACTACTGACTTTATCCACGGTATAGAGTTAGGTTGGGTAACATTACTTGTTGCTGTTTTAATGGGGATGCCCCTTATAGGGAATGTTTTAAAAGCTGAAGATTGGCGTAATGTTCCTATAGGAATTTTGTTTTTCCTTACAGCAGCAGTTTCAATTGGACGTATCGGCAGCAGTACTGGTATGAATGCCTGGATAGCTTCAATTATTTTACCTGCTGAAATGCCTGCAAATATAATTGTCTTTGCTTTAATGACTGGATTAATATCAATTTTACTGCATATGCTTTTGGGGAGTGTAATCGCAGTGATGGGGATTGCAATTCCTTCTTTTATATTATTTGCAGAAGGTTATGGAATCAACCCACTTGTACCTGCCTTAATGTCTTATTCAGCTATTGCACTTCACTATGTATTTCCTTTTCATCATTTAAATATTTTGGTTGGCCTAGGTGATAGCCATGGTGGATATGATGATAAAACTGTAATTAAGTTTGGTTTACCACTTACGATTGTAATAATAATTGTAGTTGTATTTGAAGCAATTTGGTGGCAGATAACCGGTTTATTATAAATTTTAATCTTAATATATTCAGAATATCAGAAGGACTTTTTATTCTTTTTAATAAAAATATTTAAAACTGTTAATAAGGGGAGAAAATGATGAGAGAATTTTTGGAACTCAACCCACCAGAAACATTCTGGGAAAAAGCTAAGGAATATTTAATAGATAAAAATTTTTCAATCGAAAAACTTGATTTGGATAGTGCTCTAAGTAGAATTACCTCAGAAGATATAGTTTCTGAGGTAGATTTACCTCCATTTAGCCGCTCAACAGTTGATGGTTATGCAGTTAAAGCTGAAGATACTCAGGGTGCTTCTGCAGCAATGCCAACTTATTTAGAAATAATTGGTAGTATCGAAATGGGGAAAAAAACAGGTCTAGCTTTGTCTAGTGGAGAAGCAGCTGCAGTTCCCACTGGAGGGATGCTTCCAGAAGGTGCAGATGCAGTTTTGATGATAGAAAATACTGAAAAAATTGATGAAACTATGATAGAAAGTACGAAATCTTTAGCTGTGGGAGAAAACGTAGTCGAAAAAGCTGAAGATATTGCAGAAGGTGAAGTATTATTGAAAAAAGGCCATAAAATTATGGCAAGAGATATAGGAGCTTTAGCTGGACTGGGAATTACTAATATTAATTGCTTTAGTAAGCCTAAAGTTTCAATTATTTCAACTGGTGATGAGCTTATACCACCAGAAGCTGCTGCAGAAGAAGGGCAGATAAGAGATATAAATAGCTTTTCCATAAGTGCTTATTTAAACAAATTAGGAGCAGACTGTAACAGAGTAGGTATCGTTGAGGATAAATTTGAAAGTTTGAAAAATTCAGTAAAAGATAATCTTGATTCAGAGCTCGTTCTTATTTCCGGTGGAAGTTCAGTTGGAATAAAAGATATGACTATTGATCTGCTAAATTCACTTGGTGAACCAGGTGTTATTTTACATGGCTTATCAATAAAACCTGGGAAACCTACAATATTATCAGTTATTGATGGGACAATTGTAATTGGCCTACCTGGTCATCCAGCTTCTTCCTGGACAGTAACAGCAGTTCTAGTCTCACAAATTGTACGGGTATTAACTGGAGAAAAAGATGTAAAAGATTTAACTGGTAGAGATAATAAAATTTATTTTGAAGCTGAACTATCTCGTAATTTAGTTTCTGATAAGGGACGTGAAGAATATATCCCTGTAAAAGTATACAAAAATGAAGATGGAGCATTAATTGCTGATCCAATTCTAGGGAAATCTAGTTTGATAACTAATCTTGTAGAGGGAAATGCTGTATTAAAGATAGAAAGTTATCAGGAAGGCAAAAACAAAGGTGAGATAGTTAAAATTTCATTATTAGAAGGATAATTATATTCTATTCTAGTACCAATGTATCATAGGGATCTTTGGCAGCTGGTTTTATACGGCGCCAATAAAAAACAGAAAGGTTGTTTTATATGGTAAAAAGATATTTAGATAAATTACCGCTGGATGAAGCGGTTAATAAAATGCTTTTAAGATTTAAAGAATTAAAATCTGATACAGAAATTATAGCCACTTCAGAGGCTGCAGGAAGAATTACGGCTGAAGGTATTAAAGCTCTACGTTCAGCACCTGATTATTATGCTTCTGCCATGGATGGAATAGCTGTAAAGGCTAAAGATACAGCTGGAGCAAGTGAGAGAAGTCCTATTGCACTAAAAAAAGGCGAAGAAGCTGTATTAGTAGATACTGGAGATCCAATACCAGATGAATTTGATGCTGTAATCAAAATAGAAGAAGTAAATGAAATAAACGAAAAAAGATACATTATTGAAAAAGGTGTAGCAACCTGGAATAATATTCGTTCTATTGGTGAAAGTGTTGTAAAAGGTCAGCTCATTTTAACTACTGGCCACAAATTGAATGATTATGATTTGGGAGCATTACTTGAGGCTGGGGTTACAGAGCTTAGAGTCTACAAAAAACCTGTTGTGACAATTATCCCTACAGGAAATGAATTGATACAAGCTGATTTTCAACCTAAAAGAGGAGAACTTGTAGAATTTAATTCAGTTATGGTCAAAGCAGCTCTAGATGAGTGGGGAGCTGAGGTAAATATAACTAAAATTATTGCTGATAAAAAAGAATTAATCAAGGAAAAGATTTTTGAATCTTTAAATAATAGTGAAATAGTTATTGTTTTGTCTGGTTCATCTGCTGGTAGAGAAGATTATACAGTTAATATTCTCAATGAATCAGGAGAAGTTATATTTCATGGTGTTAATATTATGCCGGGCAAACCAATAATGATGGCTGAACTGAAAAACAAGGCGGTTGTTGGACTCCCAGGATATCCAATATCTGCCTGGATTGCCAATCAACTTTTTATTAAAAAACTAATTTATTCAATGCAGGGACTTAAAGCACCCAATTTTAATCAAATAGAAGCTGAAGTTAATAGAAAAATACCCTCTGATATTGGGCTGGAAGAATTTTTAAGAGTAAATTTAAAGCCTTCTGCTGATGATAAAGATAAATATACTGCGGTACCACTTCCAAGAGGTTCATCAGCTATGGAATCAATTGTAAATGCTGATGGTATTTTAAGAATTGCTGAAAATAAAGAAGGTTTGGCTCCTGGGGATAAAGCGCCAGCTATATTACTGAAAAATAAAGAAAATATAAAAAATGATTTATTGTTAATTGGAAGTCATGATTTAAGTCTGGATTTAATAAGAAATAAAATTGCAGAAAAAAGTGCATATTTTAGATTGAAACTTCAAACTGTAGGTAGTATGGCCGGATTAACTGCTCTTAGAAGAAAAGAATCCCATTTAGCAGGAGCTCATCTTTTGGATACTGAAACTGGAGAATATAATACTACTTATTTAAAAAGATTTTTTAAAGGCAAAAAAATGGCACTTATCAATCTTGTTTATCGTGAACAGGGATTTTACTTAAAAAAAGGAAATCCAAAAAACTTTAAAGGAATTAAAGATTTGACAAGAGAAGATATTAATTTTGTAAATCGCCAGCGTGGAGCTGGTACCAGAGTACTTTTGGATTATCTTTTAAAAAAAGAGGATATTAAAAGCAGCCAAATTTCTGGATACAATAAAGAAGAATATACCCATATTGCAGCAGCTGCAGCAGTAGGGAGAGGCTCAGCAGATACAGCTTTAGGCATCAGAGCAGCAGCAGAAGTTATGAATGTAAACTTTTTAGCAGCAGCAGAAGAACAGTATGATATAATATTAGAAGAGAGGTTTTTAGAAGATCCAAGAATCAAATATTTAATTTCATTATTGAATGATGAGTCTCTACAGAGTGATATTGAAAAACTAGGTGGATATAGAACAGATGAAACAGGATCTATTAAAATCATTGAGATATAGGTCTTTATATAAAATTAATATTTTTTCCACTTACATTCATAAATAATGATATTTTAGTGATATTTTGGGAGGAGCTATAATATGGAAGAATTAATAGATAAATATGGAAGAAAAATTAATTATTTAAGAATCTCAATTACAGACCGCTGTAATCTTCGCTGCAGGTATTGTATGCCTGAAGATGGTGTAGAACTTAAAAATCATTCTGAAATATTATCTTTTGAAGATATTATAAAGATTGTTAAAGTTGGGCAAAAACTAGGAGTAGATAAAGTAAGGCTTACAGGTGGGGAACCCTTGGTAAGACTTGGAGTAGTAGATTTAGTCAGCAGTTTAGCTAAATTAAAATTAAAAGATATTTCTATGACAACAAATGGTGTTATGCTGGCTGCAAAAGTGGAAGATATGAAAAATGCTGGACTTAATAGGGTTAATATAAGTTTAGATACATTAAAAAAAGCAAAATTTGAAGAAATAACTAGAAGAGATTATTTTGATAAGGTTAGAGCAGGTATTGAAGCTGCTTTAGAAACTGGTCTTAAACCTGTTAAAATAAATACTGTTGTAATGAAAGGTTTCAATGATGATGAAATTCTTGATTTTGTGGAATTAAGTCAGAATAAGAATGTTCATATTAGATTTATTGAGTATATGCCTTTAGGTGGAGAAGCTGAAGAAGAATATTTTATGAGCAGTGGAGAAACTAAGGAATTAATTGAATCAAAATATAATTTAGTTCCTGCTGTTACAAAAGGTAATGGTCCCGCCAGATATCTTAAAGTACCAGGAGCACTGGGAACAATTGGATTTATATCAGCTCTTAGTGAACATTTTTGTTCAGAATGTAATAGGATGAGGCTTACAGCAGATGGACGTTTTAAACCTTGTCTTGCAAGTAATAAAGAAGTTGAAATTGCAAAAACAATGACTGAAAAAGATATTTATAAAGCTTATCAGAGAGCATTAGAAATAAAACCTTCTGCTCATCATCTTAATTTTGCTGATAATGATAAACATAATAGAAAGATGTCTCAGATCGGAGGATAATTATGAACAAAGAGTTTACTCATCTAGATGAAAATGGAAAAGTAAAGATGGTTGATGTTTCCACTAAAGATATTACTCGGAGAAAGGCAGTAGCAGCTGGTGAAATTATTATGGAAGTTTCAACACTCAGCATGATAAAAGAAGGAAATATTAAAAAAGGATCGGTAATTGAAACAGCTCGGATTGCTGGTATAATGGCTGCTAAAAAAACTTCTGACTTGATACCAATGTGCCATCCACTTCTGTTAAGCAGTATTAAAATTGACTTTGATTTGAATTATGATGATAAAATAAAGATTGAAGCTGAAGTAAAAAACAGTGGACAGACAGGAGTAGAAATAGAGGCATTATCAGCAGTTAATACAGCTGCACTTACTATTTATGATATGTGTAAGGCTGTAGATAGATCAATGATAATCAATGATGTTAAACTTTTATATAAATCAGGAGGTAAGAGTGGGGTTTATGAGCGAAAACAAAAATGATTTTATTATTAAAACAGCAGTATTAACTATAAGTGATAAAGGTTCTAGAGGGGAAAGAAAAGATTTAAGTGGACCAGTATTAGAAAAAATGATTACAGAAGTAGGCGGACAAGTTATAGAACGAGAAATAATTGCTGATGAAAAAAAAGAAATTCAGGAGTCGCTGATTTTTCTATCGGATAAAAAAGAGATTGATCTGATATTGACTACTGGTGGTACAGGTTTTGCAGAAAGAGATATTACACCTGAGGCAACTATAGAAGTACTTGAGAAAGAGGTACCCGGATTACCTGAAAAAATGAGAGCAGCTACTTCTAAAATAACTCCGCTTGCAGCACTATCTAGAGCACGAGCAGGAATAAGAAGTAATACACTAATAATTAATTTTCCCGGTAGTCCTAAAGCTGTAGAAGAATGTCTTGAATCTATTATTGAAATTATCCCGCATGGAGTTAAGATTTTAAAAGGTGTAGTTACAGAACATAATCATAATCATTAATAATATAATTAATTTTATTTATACTAAACAAAAGGAGGATAAATTATGGAAATGATAGGTGTGAGTGCTTCTTCCAGCAAAGCTGGAAAGACTACATTAATTTCCTTAATGCTCGAAAGCAGCTGTATTAAAACAGCAGTTATAAAGACTTCTATTAATAATCAGCTAGACCAGTATAAAGTAATCAATAATCCAAAAATTATCAATAAAGAGAACACAGATACAGGTAGATTTAAAAAACATGGTGCAAATAAAGTTATATTATTAGAAAGTCCAGCAGCTCAAATACCAAGTGCTTATCAGCTTGCTGAAAGTTTATTGACAAATGATGTAGAAAGATTATTTATTGAAGGAAATACAATTATTAATTTTTTAAATCCTAATCTATTATTTTATTTAAATAATAGAGAAGAACCCGAAAAAGAATCTGCAAAAATGGTTAAAAATAGAGCAGATATTAAAATAAATACCAATGCTCTTCTATCAGCAAATAGATTAAGGGATGTACCATTTACTATTCAACCAAGTAATCTGAGCTGTTATAAGGCCCATCTTCTGGCTGCTCTTTTAGGTTTAAAAGTAGGACAAGTTGGAAGAATAATTAAGGAACAGGAAGTAAAAGTAACAAAATGTCAGCTAGGGTTATTTTAATTTTAATTAGAAAGAGATTTAACATAAAATCTAAAAAAGGTTCTTTAGCAAATTTAAATAGAAGAGATGACATATTATAACAAATTTAACATTATATTTCTTTAATAAGCAAAAAATAATGTTAAATTGATAAAATCTCTTTTATTTTTTTTGTTAAACTTGACTAGTGGTCGAAAAAGTGATATAAATTTAGTTAGACTAACTAAGGAAGGTGAGTATTTTGCGAAAAGCAACAATAACTGGTCTGGGGAAATATCTCCCAGAAAAAGAAATAACCAATAAAGATCTTGAAGAATTTGTTGATACAAGTGATGAATGGATTACTAAAAGAACGGGAATAAAAACAAGGAGATTTGCGGCTGACGATGTTACTGCTTCTGATCTTGGAGTTAAAGCAGCAGAAGAAGCATTAGAAAAAGCTGGTATAAAGGCTGATGATTTGGATTTAATTATAACTGCTACAATTACTCCAGATATGATGTTTCCAGCAACAGCATGTCTAATTCAGGATAGAATAGGTGCTTCTAATGCAGGGGCATTTGATTTAGAAGCAGGCTGTTCTGGATTTGTGTATGGAATAACAGTTGCCAGCAGTTTTATTGAATCTGGTCTCTATGATAATGTTATGGTTATTGGAACAGAAGTTTTATCAAAAATATTAAACTGGGAAGATAGGGGTACTTGTGTTCTATTTGGAGATGGAGCCGGAGCAGCTGTGCTGCAGCCAACAGAAAAAGGTGGTATTTTGGCATCTGATTTAGGATCTGATGGTTCTGGAGGGGACACGCTTTATCAGCCTGCAGGAGGATCTCTAAAGCCTGCTTCACACGAGACAGTTGACAATAACGAACACTATTTATATATGGAAGGAACACCAGTTTTTAAATTTGCAGTTAAAACTATGGGTTCAGCCTCATTGAAAGTTTTAAAAAAAGCAGGACTTGATAAAAGTGATGTAGATATGTTAGTACCTCATCAGGCAAATACTCGTATTATTTCTTCTGCTGCAAAAAAACTTAAGCTTTCTGAAGATAAGGTTTATGTGAACTTAGATAAATATGGTAATACTTCAGCTGCATCTGTTCCAATTGCTCTTGCAGAAGCAGAAGAAAAAGGTTTAATTAATAATGGAGATACAGTTGTACTTGTTGCTTTTGGAGCAGGTTTAACATGGGCTTCAGCAGTAATGAAGTGGAATGACTTAAAATAATATAATTTTTACATTAAAATATAATTTATATTTACAAAATAGTTATATTAATGCTAATCAAGAAGATAAAAAAGCAAGTGAAAAAATTATTAAATGGAGGTAAAACAATGAGTAATAATCTAGTATTTATGTTTTCTGGCCAGGGTTCTCAATATGTTGGCATGGGGAAAGAATTAGATGAAAATTATCCTGCTGCCAGAGAAGTACTTGATAGAGCAGATGAAATTATGGATTTTGATTTAAAAGACATGATTTTTAATGGCCCAGAAGATGAATTAAATAATACTAAGAATACACAGCCAGCAATTTATACTGTTAGTGCAATGATAAAAGCTGTGCTTAATGAAAAAGGTCTGCAGGCATCTGCAGCTGCCGGCCACAGTCTTGGTGAATATTCTGCTTTATATGCTGCTGGTGTTCTAGCTTTTGAAGATGGTTTAAAATTAGTTCGCCGTCGAGGTGAATTAATGGACCAGGCAGATCCAGAAGGTAAAGGAACCATGGCTGCAGTTATTGGGCTAGAGGACCAGATTGTAGAAGAAATCTGTGCTGATCTAGATGGTATATGTCAGGTTGCAAACTATAATTCACCAGGTCAGGTTGTAATATCTGGTGAAGTAGATGCAGTTAAAAAGGCAGAAGAGATTCTGGAAGAAAAAGGTGCCAAACGAGTTATTCCTCTTTCAGTAAGTGGAGCATTTCATTCTCCTTTAATGGAACCTGCAAAAAAAGAACTAAAAAACACTATTGAAGCTGTAGAATTTAATGATGCTCAACTACCTTTAATTGCTAATGTAACTGCTAATTATGTAAAAAATAGTCAAGAAATTAAAGATGCACTTATAGAGCAGTTAAACAGCAGTGTACGCTGGGTAGAAACTATTAATAGGTTTAAAGAAGATGGATATGAAAACTTTGTTGAAGTTGGTCCAGGAAGAGTACTCAAAGGACTAATGAGAAGAATAGACCGTTCTCTAAATGCTTATAACGTAGAAGATGAGAAAAGTTTAAATAAAACATTAAAAAAAATATAAAAATAAGACTAGTAAATATAAATAAATTAGAATAACATAATAGGAGGAGATCAATTTAATGGAAAAGCGAGTTGTAATTACAGGTGCTGGTATTGTCCATGCTCTGGGTAATGAATTAGATGAATTTTGGGGGAATATCGTAGCAGGCAAATCAGGAATTAGTAAAATTGAAGGTTTTGATGCTGAAGAATTTCCAAGCCAGATTGCTGCAGAAATTAAAGATTTTGATCCAGGAGACTATATAGATCGTAAAGAAGCTAAAAGAATGGCTCTTTATACTCAATATGCAATAGTATCATCACTTAAAGCATTAGAAAATGCTGAATTAGAATTAACAGATGAAATTGCAGATAGAGCCGGAGTAATTGTGGGCTCTGGAATTGGCGGGATTGAAGTTTTTGAAGAACAGGTTGGAAAATTACATAAGAGAGGACCCCGCAGAGTAAGTCCTTTCTTTATCCCAATGATGATTTCTAATATGGCTGCTGGTAATGTGGCAATTTATGCAAATGCTAAAGGGCCTAATCTGAATACTGTTACTGCATGTGCATCAGGTACTTCAGCAATAGGTGAAGCGTTTGAAACAATTAAGAGAGGTGCTGCAGATATAATGATTGCAGGTGGAACAGAAGCTGCTATCACTCCTTCTGCATTAGCCGGTTTTGGAAATATGAAAGCTCTTTCTACTCGCAATGATGATCCACAAGCTGCCAGTCGTCCTTTTGATAAGGATAGAGATGGTTTTATTATGGGAGAAGGTGCTGGTATTGTTATTTTAGAAGAGTTAGAAACAGCAAGAGCAAGAGGTGCAAATATAGTTGCAGAAATTGTTGGTTATGGTGCATCTGGTGATGCTTATCATATCACCTCTCCAGCTCCAGAAGGAGAAGGAGCTTCAAGAGCAATGCAGGCAGCTATTGATAGAGCTGGTATTGATTTAAATAATATTGATTATATCAATGCCCATGGTACTTCTACCCCATTAAATGATGAGTATGAAAGTACAGCAATTAAAAATGTTTTTGGAGAACATGCATATGAGCTCAAGGTGTCTTCTTCAAAATCAATGACTGGACATTTATTAGGAGCTGCAGGTGGAGTAGAGGCAATTGTTACAGCAATGGCCGTTAAAAACGATATAGTTCCTCCTACAATGAATTTTAATGAAGGTGGAAAGGGTTGTGACCTTGATTATCAGCCGAACAAGGCAGGAGAAAAAGAAATAAAGGCTGCTTTAAGTAACTCATTTGGTTTTGGTGGTCAGAATGCCTGTATACTATTGAAAAAATATGAAGATTAGTTAGTA
>JAGYNO010000048.1 GCA_018399955.1 Halanaerobium sp.
GCCTTTATAAAAATTTATAAGTTTTACATTTTCTAATGATGAGTACAGCTGAACATAACTAGCTCTTATCTGTTTAAGCTTTTCGACAGCCCTTTCAAAAAGCATACTTCCCAAACCATGATCCTGGTATTCAGGTGCCACTGCAAAGCGCTTCAAAAGATATCTTGTATCTGAAACTTCTTCTAAGCGCAGTGATGCAATAACTCTATTATTATCCAAAAGCACCATTACAATATTATTATCCAAATCATCATAAATATCACTTAAATCTTCTTTTAAAGCAGAATTGACTACTTTTTCCTCTTTACCCTGAGATTTAACATAATCTGCAAAAGCATCCTGCATTAATTTGTGTATTTCTCCCGCATCCTGTTTTAAACCCTGACGACATGTGTATTTTAATTGTGAATGAAAAACAGCCATTTTTATCACCCCTATAAAGTTGCTGTCATAACAGATTTGATGGTATGCATTCTATTTTCAGCCTGATCAAAAACTTTTGAATATTTACTTTCAAAAACTTTGTCAGTAACCTCCATCTCTTTTAATCCATATTCTTTTAAGATTTTTTCTCCATTTTCTGTTTCTGTATTATGATAAGCCGGTAAACAGTGCAGGAAAATCACATCAGGATTTTCTGTATTTTTTATCATTTCCATATTTACCTGATAAGGTGTCAGCTGTTCAATTCTCTCTGAAAAATGTTCTTCTTCACCCATAGAAACCCATACATCAGTATAAATTGCATCTGCTCCTTTAACACCCTTAACTGGATCTGCAGTTAAGGTAATCTCAGCACCTGAGCTTTCTGCCAGTATTCTGCATTCTTCAACCAATTCTTTTTCTGGCCAGAGGCTTTTTGGTGCCACAATAGTATAGTTTACTCCCATAATAGCAGATCCAACCATTAGCGAGTTCGCCATATTATTACGACCATCACCTGTATAAACAAGATTTGTTTCTTCCAGCTTACCAAAATTTTCTTTAAGAGTAAGAAAATCAGCAAGTATTTGTGTAGGATGATAAAGATCAGTTAAACCATTCCAAACAGGAACACCTGCAAATTCTCCTAAAATTTCTACTGTCTGATGTGCATAACCTCTAAATTCAATTCCATCAAACATTCTCCCAAGCACTCTAGCAGTATCAGCAACTGTTTCTTTTTTCCCAAGCTGTATATCACTTTTGCCAAGATATTCAGGCATAGCCCCCTCGTCTTTAGCAGCAACTGCAAAGGCACATCTCGTTCTTGTAGAAGGTTTTTCAAATATCAAAGCAATATTTTTCCCTTCTAAAATATTTCCTTTTATACCTGCTCTCTTTTTTGACTTAAGATCTGAAGCCAGTGTTAGTAAATAATCAATTTCTTCTTTAGTATAATCCTTTAAAGTTAATAAATTTCTTCCCTTTAAATTAAAAGCCATAATAATCTCCTCCTTAAATACTTGCGGCTTAAATATGAAATAATATTAAACTTTATACAAAACTGCTTTTAATATAATTTTTAAAAATATAATTAAATCCAGCAGCTATAAACTAAAAAAACCCCGTTCTCTAAAATAAGAGACGAGGAGTTTCCCGTGTTACCACTCTAGTTGTCAGCAAAAATGACCACTCAAAAGTTTAACGACACTTAACGTTTCTATCTACTTTCTACTTTATTTTCAATAGAAATCCTCCTGGGTGCGCTTCAGTTTTATTTTAGGCCGAACTCACAGCTGCTTCGACTTGCTTAGCTAAAAATTAAAACTTACTCTCCCAATCAATGGATATAATATATTATTTTTTTTAATTATATAGATAGTTAAACTAAAAAGCAAGTTTTTTTAAAAAGTATAAATATTCTGAAAATAATCTATGGGTGATTTTTAAACTTCAATTGTTTTCCATTTCCCTTTTTTAAAACGATAAAACACATAACTACCTCTAACAATCCAATCGATAACCATAGCAATCCACCCACCTGCCAAACCTAAATTAAAGGTGTGTACCAATAAATATCCTAATAACAATCTAAAAACCCAGGTAGAAACTGCAGTACTATAAAATACTGCCTTTGTATCACCAGCACCTCGTAGTGAACCTGCAAAAATAAAATGAGTTCCCATAGGTATTTGAGAAAAAGCAATAATCCTTAAATTTAAAGCACCTCTACGTATAATTTCCGGATCCTCAGTATATAGTTTTATAAGCTGTTCTGGAAAAACCAGGAATACTAATGCCATAAAACCCATTATTATAGATCCCAATTTCCATGCTTCGAAACTCCCTTTTTCAGCTCCTTCAGGATTTTTTGCACCTAAATTTTGCCCGACAATTGTTGTTGCAGCTACAGCAATTCCAAAACCAGGCATATAAGAAATAGATTCTGCATTTATGGCTATCTGATGAGCAGCAAATGCTGTAGTTCCTAAAGATGCTATAACTCTAACAAAAAGCATCTGAGCTAACCTGCGTACAGATTCTTCCAAAGCTGTTGGAATTCCAACTCTTAATATTCTTTTTATTAATTCCATATCAAGGGAAAAAAAGTTTTTTGTTTTAATTTTAATAACTGAATAACTGCTGAAGGTAATAAGCAAAAGTACTAGCCCTCCAAAAGATCTAGATAATGTTGTTGCAAGAGCAGCACCATTAACCCCTAATTCTGGGAAACCGAATTTACCGAATATAAATAAATAGTTTCCCACAACATTTAAAATATTAATTATTATATTAACCTGCATTGGTATCTTTGTTTCTCCAGCACCTCTTAAAGCAGCAGTAACAATGAAACCTAAAATCATAAAAATAAATCCAGGAGTCATAATCCTTAAATAACCGCTACCTAATAAAATAACTTCCTGCTCAGCTCCCATTAAATCTAAAACTTCAGGTGCCATAAAATAGAAAAAAACTGCAAATACAGAACTAAAAATAATTGAAATAATTACAGACTGCTGGAGAACAGAAGCTGCGCTTTCACTGTCATTAGAGCCAATAAATCTTGAGACAAGTGCTGTTGTACCAACACTTAATGCAGAAGCTAGAGCCATAGAGAAAAAAACAGGCTGCATTGTCAAACCAATAGCTGTAACTGCTGCTGCTCCTAGTCTTCCAACCATCATCATATCTACAATATGAGTAACTGTAGCCAAAGACTGCTCCGCAATAACAGGCCAGGCCAAATCAAATACTACTTTTTTTGTTGATGTATCTTCATCTATTATTGCTCTGTTATTCTTATCAACATGCACCAGATCACCTTCAATTAGTTATCATAATAAAATCCATCTTTTTTTACAACTCTTCTTATTTCTGGATGAAATGAGTTTTTAGAACCGGCTTTTTTATCAAATGCTTTTATTAAAGCAAAAGAAAACAAAAAAGCAATTACTGAACCTATGATACCTGCTGTTTCTCCCGTTGAAGTAATAAATAATAGAAAATTTGCTCCAGCAAAATAACCAGCTATTATTGCAATAAGCGGCAGCAGATAAACCATAAAAGCGGATAATAAAATTGGTTTAGCTCCCATTTCTAATTCAACCATACTACCTAATTCAGCTCCTATAGGATCATTAACCAGAACATCCATTTCCTCAATTTCATGACTCTGCTCGCCAAGTATACATTTTTCATCACATTTGCTGCAGGCAGAACTTCTAATTATTCTCACCTTGCTTTTACCATTTTGTTTTCCAATAACTCTTGCCATTTCGCGCATATTTTTCACCTCTTAAATAAATATTGGCAAAATAAAAATAAAATAAATTTCTTGCTTAAAAAAAAATGACTTACTGCTGAGTAAAAAATCACACTCTTTAAAAATTAGTTTTCAAAACATATTATATTGACAGACATAATAATATCCCTGGCTACTCTTTCTTCTTCATTTATGGATCTTAAATCCATAAACTCCAGTTATATCATAAACAACAGCATTATCCATTTTACTGCTGCTTATATCAAGGGTAGTCCCGGGATAGTTGAAAACACTTAATTGTAAAATTTGTTTTATTCATTATACTTTAATTCTTAATATAATTATAATGAATACGATTATCAAAGTCAATACTTATGGAAAAATATTAGTTTTTTTATCAAGTTTAATAAAACCGGCCATAAAATGGCCGGTTATTATAACTAAGATATTTTTGTTTAACTGTTGATTCTCTAATTATATATACTACAGCTTACTTAACAACTAAGTTTACAAGCTTTCCTGGAACATATATGGTTTTTATAAGCTCATTTCCTTCTAAATAAGACTGTATTTTTTCTTCTTCCAACACTTTTTCTTTCACTTCTTCTTCAGTAATATCTGCATCAACAGCTATTTTTTCTCTAACTTTGCCGTTAACCTGTATTACAATTGTGATTTCTTCTTTTTCTAAGGCTGATTTTTGATAATCAGGCCAGCCCATCTCATGAATACTATTATCATAACCAATCATTTCCCAAAGCTCATCAGTTATAAATGGAGCAAATGGAGCAAGTAAAAGCAGGATATTTTCTGCTGCACTTTTAATCAAAGCATAGTCAATATCCTCATCTTTTCTGTCATTAAGATATGAATATACCTCATTGGTTAATTCCATTACTGCACTAATTGCAGTATTGAAATTAAGTCTCTCTCCAACATCTTCACTAACCTTTTTTATGCTCGCATGAATTATCCTGTAGAGATTTTTACCAGCCTTGTCAAGACTATCTGAATCAATCTCTTTATCATCACTCTTTATAATGTCAATATTCTCTGTGACAAATCTCCATACCCTATTCAAAAAACGGTCTGCTCCTTCAACACCCTTATCACTCCACTCCAAATCTTTCTCCGGTGGTGAAGCAAATAAAATAAACAATCTAGCTGTATCTGCACCATATTCATCTAAAATATCTTTGGGATCTACCACATTACCTTTTGATTTTGACATTTTGGCACCATCTTTAAGCACCATACCCTGTGCAAGCCAATTAGTAAATGGTTCAACTGCATCTGCCATATCCATATCATGAACCACTTTAGTGAAAAATCTTGCATATAAAAGATGAAGTATAGCATGTTCTATACCACCAATATATTGATCAACAGGGAACCATTTGTCTGCCTTTTCTTTTGTAAATGGAAGTTCTTCATTTTTAGGATCTGTGTAACGCAAGAAATACCAGGAAGAATCAACAAAAGTATCCATAGTATCAGTTTCTCTTTTAGCTGGCCCGCCACATTTGGGACAGCTTGTATTAACAAAATCATCTACATGTTTTAATGGTGATTCTCCTGTTGGAGAAAATTCTACATCATGAGGTAACTTTACTGGCAGCTCTTCTTCTGGTACTGCAGTAGGACCACAATTTTCACAATACACTATTGGTATTGGGGCTCCCCAGTAACGCTGTCTTGATATCAACCAGTCTCTTAATCTATAATTTACTTTAATCTCAGCAAATCCTTCTTCTGAAAAATCTTCCGCCATTTTATCGAAGGCTTCTTCTACACTTAACCCATTATATTTACCAGAATTTATTAAATGTCCATCTTCTGAATAAGCTTCTTCCATCTCAGACCCTACTAGTTCTTCTTCAACTGTATCTGGCTGAATAACAGCTTTTATTGGAATATCATACTTTTTAGCAAAATCAAAATCTCGCTGATCATGAGCAGGTACAGCCATTATTGCTCCTGTTCCATAACCCATAAGCACATAATTGGATATATAAATAGGTATTTCTTCATTGTTAACAGGATTTACTGCATAAGCACCAGTAAATATTCCAATTTTCTCTGACTTAGCAGATGTGCGTTCCTGTTCATTTTGTTTTTTTACTTTTTTAATAAACTCTTCCACTTCTTTTTCTTTATCTGTTCCTTCAATTATCTCTTCTACATAAGGATGTTCTGGGGCTAGAACCATATAAGTCGCTCCATATAGTGTATCGGGCCTTGTAGTAAAAACTTCTAATTCTTTTTTCAGCTCAGGTATTTCAAAAGTAACTCTAGTACCTACACTGCGGCCAATCCAGTTTTTCTGCATAATTTTAACTTTTTCTGGCCAGTTTTCCAATTTATCATGATCTTCAAGCAGTCTTTCTGCATAATCTGTAATTTTTAAAAACCACTGTTCAAGTTCACGATGGTCTACCTCAGTACCACATCGCTCACACGAGTCATTAACAACCTGCTCATTTGCAAGAACTGTTTCACAGCTGGGACACCAGTTAACTGTAGATTCTTTTTTATATGCCAGATCATTTTCATACATCTGTGTAAAAAACCACTGTGTCCATTTATAATAATCTTCAGCAGCAGTTGTCACTTCACGATCCCAGTCATAACTTAAACCCATTGCTTTCATCTGTTCTTTCATATGTGCTATATTTTCCCATGTCCACTCTTTAGGATGAATATTACCATGTTTGATAGCTGCATTTTCAGCAGGTAAGCCAAATGCATCCCACCCCATTGGATGAAGTACATTATAGCCTTTCATTCTTTTATAGCGGGCAATAACATCACCAATTGAATAAACTCTTACATGACCCATATGTAAATTACCAGATGGATAAGGAAACATTTCCAAAACATAATAATTTTCCTTATCAGGATCTGTACCAGTTTTATGTAGATCAGAATCTTCCCATCTTTTGAGCCACTTTTTTTCTACTTTTTGAAATGGATAATAATCCTGCAAAGATACTCACTCCCCTTATATTGATTAAAGTTATATAATAATTATTATTTCCAATTCTACTTATAATTAAATTATCAAAAATTTATACCTTATACTTTATATAAGAAATTATTCTTCTCTTAATATTTTCTCTGCATCTGCCCAAAGTCTTTCCAAATCATAATACTCTCTTTCACGCTTATGAAAAACATGAACAATTACATCAGCATAATCAATTAGAACCCAGCGAGCATCATTCATACCGGCAATTCTGCGGGGTTCAATTCCATATTCTGATAATTTTTCCTCAATTGCTCTTGCAACAGCTTTAACTTGTTTATCTGAATTAGCACTGCAGATAACAAAATAATCAGCTATGACTGTTAAACCTTCTACTTTTAAAATATCTATGTTCTCAGCTTTTTTATCATCAGCTGCTTCCGCTGCAATTACCGCTATATCTTTAATACCTAGTTCTTCCATTAATAAATTCCTCCTCTAAACCGAAGGGTCAAAATTTTGACCTAGAATAACCTCTATTTTTCCTTTTAGATCAGAGTTATTATCTACATATTCTATTTCGGCGTTTAATAATTCTGCAAGTCTATCTGCAGTACTTTGATCTTGGTCACTGTAATACTTAACAATAGAAACTTGATAATTGTAATTATCAGCGTTTCCTACATCTTCGATTTGAAAACCATACTTTTTAAGTAAATCAGCAGCACTTCCTGCAGCTCCAGACTCTCCTAATCCATTTAGAATTCTAAGTTGATAATTTTTGTTTTCAATATAAGATTTATTTTTTACTAAATTTTCAACCATAATCTCAGTTTCTTCTAGATCAGGAACCCAGTAACTTATACCATTAATATATTCCGGTTTCCCTGGAAGCATTCTGCTTTCAATTCTTGATAAGTCAATCTCTTTAGCCGTATTTAAAAATGGATTTATATCCTTTAGTGGAATATTAGTATTAACTGTACTATTTATCTCAGCTATAATACCGGGTAACTTAGTTATTATAGAAGGAGAAATAACTTTTTCAAGAACTGCATCAACAAATTTCTGCTGCCTTCCAATACGCCCAATATCTCCTCTATTATCACGGTAACGAACATATTTTAAAGCTTCTTCTCCATTCAAGTTCTGCCTTCCTCTTGGAATATTTATATAGAGTCCACCTGCTTTATCAACATAATTTAGATTTTTCTCTACATTAACTTCTATGCCGCCTAATCTGTCAATTATTTTTTCAAAACCCTTAAAATCTGTTTCTAGATAATAATCAACATTAATTGATAAAAGTTCTTCTACAGTTTCTCTTGTTAGCTCAATTCCACCATAGACATGTGAAGAATTAAGCTTAGTAAAATTTTTGCTGGCTAAATTAATATATGTGTCCCTTGGCAAAAATATTATACCAGCTTCATTTTTATCAACATTTAAACTTATAAGAATAATGGTGTCTGCCCGAGAAGAACCGTTTATATCTGAATCATAGCCAACAGCAAGAATATTTATTTTATTGTCAGCAAAAGGACCACCTGAAATCTTACTTAATTCTGTATTAAATAAATAGGGAATAGAAATACCTATTAAGACAAGAATAATTATCAAAGATATGTATTTCCAGTCCATTAATTTTTCTAACATTTTATATATCACTTCTTTTTATTAAAAATTTATTTCGCAAATTATTTGTGTAGGAATGAATTGGGTTGTCTAACTTTAAATGATATTTTATACTATTTGAAGTTATTTTATAAATACCCTCAACTAAATTTTCTTTTACTATCTTTTGTATTTCCGTTAAACCTTCAAAACTTCGTCCAGCTTCTATAAAATCGGCAGCATAAATAATTTGCGCAGTTAGTCCCATATCTGGATGGCCTAAGGTATGATATCTAATCGCCTCTAAAATTTCATAATCATCAATTCCTAACTCCGTTTTTGCAATTACAGCTCCTGCAGGTGCATGTAGTACAGAATCCAAAGTCCATTCGAGTTCATCAATTTCCCAGGTTGATTTACGCAAAATGTTTTTTATTTTCTCTATTTCAAGATTTTTAGCTATATCATGTAAGACTGCAGCTTTTTTTACTTTTCCAATGTCAGCATCATATATTTCTGCCAGCTCTAAGGCTGCTTCAAGAACTCTTAAAGTATGTTCATAACGAGACCTGCTTAATCTGTTTTTCAGCATATCTAAAGAAATTTCCTCTGCAGCTGAATTATTATTTTCCATTATATCACCTGTATAAATTATTTTTCATAATATATTCTCTTACATTTTCTGGAGTTAGATAGCGAATTGAATTTCCTTTTTTTATTTCTTCTCTTATATATGAAGAAGATATCTCTATGTGAATACTTTGATATGTACTTACATTTTCACGATAAGGCTTATATGCAGGTTTTCCTAAAATATTTTCCAGATTATATCCTGGTCTATTAAAAACAATAAACTTACCATTAGCAAGAAGATAATCTGGTTTATGCCATTTGAATATATCTGCAAGTGAATCTGCTCCAATAATAAAAAAAACTTCTTCTGCCTCCAATTTAGGAACGAATTCTTTTAATGTATGTGCAGTATAAGAATATGAATCTCTACTTAATTCCCAGTTAGAAATCTCAAAAAAAGGATTATTCTCTATTGATAGTTTAAGCATTTCTAACCTTTGTTGATCTGAAGTAATCTCTTGATCTTTTTTATGTGGGGGATTACCTGCAGGCATAAAAATAATTTTATCTAAATCAAAATTGTTTTTTATCTGCTCATTAAGTATTAAATGTCCTAAATGAGGAGGATCAAATGTTCCTCCAAAAATCCCTATCTTTTTATTTGACATACTTTCCACCTCTAATTTCATACAACTTTAATTATAAATTATTTCCTCTAAGCTTGCAAGTGAAATAAACTCTAATATTTGCCAAAATTAACCATTAGTTCTGATTTTTTAGAAATTAAAAAATTAATATGCAGGAATATATCTTAGTTAAGAGAAATAAATATTAAAGAGAAACTCTTAAATATAAAAGGGAGGTAGTATTATTTCATGCTTTACAAATATAAAGACTATATTCCACAGACGGGAAAAAACTGTTTGACAGCTGAAGGCAGCAGGATAATCGGTAATGTTAAGATGGGGGATAACTGCAGTGTTTGGTACAATACTGTTATTAGAGGAGACATAGAAAAAATAGAAATTGGTGATTTTACTAATGTACAAGAAAATTCAGCTTTACATGTTGATCATGAACAATCACTTGAGATTGGGTCTTATGTAACAATTGGTCATAACGCTGTTGTCCATGCCTGTAAAGTTGGGGATAACTGTCTAATCGGAATGAATGCAACAGTTCTCAGCGGTGCAGTAATAGGAGATAGCTGCATTATCGGTGCAGGTGCACTTGTACCAGAAAACAAAGAAATCCCTGAAGGCAGTTTAGTCTTAGGGGTACCAGCAAAGGTTGTTAGAAATTTAAGTGAAAAAGAAAAAGAACATATCCACCACCATGCTGTTAATTATGCAGGCTTAATTGAAGACCATAAAAAAGTAGAAAAAGTTTAATAAAATTATAGAAACAAATATATTATCAGAAAATATATTCTTAGTTAAGAGCTGAACTAAAAAGAAAACAAGACCAGTTCTATTTAGCTTAGCAAGGATATATTTTCTGATTTTTTTACCATTATAATTTTATAAGCAGGTAATTTTATAATTTACTGCTGAATCAAGATTGATTTTCTTCCTTAAAGACTTCCCTGGCAATTTCTACAGCCTCTTTTGCATCTTTAGCATAATAATCAGCATTGATCATATCTGCATAATCAGAAGTTAAAACAGCACCACCAACCATTATTTTGCACTCAGGATTTTCTGCTTTCACTTTTTTGATTGTCTTCTCCATATTTTTTACAGTAGTAGTCATCAGAGCACTTAAACCTAAAAGTTCAATATCGTTATTTTTAACAGCTGCTGCAACATCTTTAATAGCTGTATTTCTTCCTAAATCAATAATTTCATAACCGTAATTTTCTAAAACTGTTTTGACAATGTTTTTGCCTATATCATGTACATCACCTTTGACAGTAGCCATAACTATTTTCCCTTTAGAAATATCTCTTCCACCAGTTACAGCCATTTGCTCTTTTAGTACTGTAAATGCTTCTTTTACTGTTTCAGCTGACTGAACAAGCTGAGGTAAAAATATTTTCCCTTTTTCATAACGCTCACCCACTACATCAAGAGCGGGTATTAAATATTTATTTACTATATCTAAAGCATCGTTTTCTTTTAGTAGTTCCTTTGTTAACTGAGCAGCCTCCTTTTTTATACCTTTTATGATTATACTTTTTAGATCTAAATCACTGCCAACATCCTCTTCAGCTTTACGATTATTATTTTTTTTATCAGCTTCACTTTCAGACATGAATTCAATAAATCCTTCTGCACCTTTGTCAATATTACTTAAAACTTCAAATGCTTTAATATTTGCCATCATA
>JAGYNO010000049.1 GCA_018399955.1 Halanaerobium sp.
TCTTTGCGATATCCACCCCAACTACCAGTGTTGAAACTTTTACTTGCATAATCTTTTCGTTTTGAGTATAATTCATATTAGATACCTCCTTGGTTTTTTAGAGATCAGAATGACCTCTGATACTCCGTATTATACCAAGGGGGTATTTTTTTGTCGATATTGATTTTTATTCATTACAGGAATGCTCCTCATCATCTTTTTAAACAAATATAAGCTAAGCAACAGCAAAAATATCACTCTATATTGATTTCACGAAAAACATTGTGAATCCTGCTTATCGATTTTCAAGAATCATACTCTATATTGTGAATAAAAACTTAATACATAAAGTTAACAGATAACTTAACTGCTTTTCTACAGATAAATCTATAAGAGCAGCTTAAATATATTTTTAAAATGCTGAATGAATATTCTAACATTTTCTTTAGAATATTACAGAAATTTGCTATAATTAGAGAAAGAGCACGAAAGAAGGTGAATCATGAGAAAACTTGAAGATATAAATCTGAAGGAAATCAGCAAAAATAGAGAATATACAAAATCTCCCGAAGCCTGGGATGAAGAACTCTTCTACTTTTTGCTTGTTGACAGATTCAACAATCATGAAGAGAAATACCCTCTCTACGACCAGAAAGAAGATTATGAAAATGCTCTACAGAGTGAAGAAAGTAGGAATAAATGGCTTGAATCAGGAGATCACTGGGTAGGCGGCACCCTAAAAGGTATAATCGATAAACTTGATTACCTTAAAGAGCTGGGAGTTAGTGTACTCTGGATAAGTCCGATACTGAAGCAGCCTATATATTCAAATAATTATCATGGTTATGGAATTCAAAATTTTTTAGAAGTTGACCCTCATTTTGGCACTAGAGAAGATCTCAAAGAACTTGTCGAAAAGGCACATGCAAGAGGGATCTTTATCATTCTCGATGTTATCATCAACCACTCGGGAGATGTTTTCCTCTATGAGAGTGATGATACACTCTACACTGGTGAGCAGTATCCGGTAAAGGCTTTTAGAAACAAAAACGGTGAAGCGACAGTTGATCCCGAAAATCCTGACTATGATCAGCAGTGGCCTGAGGGAGGAATCTGGCCTCAAGAGCTGTTCAAGCTTGAGACATTTACCCGCAAAGGTTATATTTCAGATTGGGATAATGATCCGGAATACAGAGACGGAGATTTTTACTCTCTGAAAAATATCAATACTGGCTCAGGGGATCTGACTAATTACAATCCTTCTGAAGCATTGAAGGTGCTGACAGAGTGCTATAAATACTGGATCGCTTATGCAGATCTTGATGGCTTCAGGCTTGATACGGTAAAACACATAAATCCTGGAGCGGTTCGCTACTTTATAACTGAGATTAAAGAATTTACCCAGACTCTCGGCAAAAAAGAATTCTTTGTTGTCGGAGAAATAACAGGTGGGATGGAGTTCGCAAAAATGATCTGTGAGAAAACAGGTCTAGATGCAGCACTGGGTATCAATAAAATACCGGAAAACTTAGAAAATGTCGCTAAAGGTTACTATCCAGCTGAAAATTATTTCTCGATTTTTACAAATTCTGAAGTGCTTAGTGAAGGTAAAGAACAGTGGTATCATAAAAAAGTAATGACTATGTTCGACGACCATGATATGGTTTATCAGCAGCAGCACAAAGAAAGATTTTGTGCTGATAAAAAAACGGCAGCTTTTCTGACAAATGCTGAATTCATCAATTTCTTCACGGCAGGTATTCCCTGTATTTATTATGGAACAGAACAGAATTTTGATGGCAGTGGTGATCAAGATAAATACATCAGAGAATCAATGTTTGGTGGAGATTTTGGTGCTTTTAGGACTCGAAACAGGAGTTTTTTCGACCAGAAGAATCCGGTTTATCAGGAGATCAAAAAATTTGCTGATCTCAGAAAAGAATATATTCATCTCAGAATCGGTCGTCAGTACCTGAGGAAAATTGCTGATTTGGATGCTCAAAAATTCCATTTTCCAACTGCAGGTGAAGATCGCTGCAGTGAAAACATCGCCTGGTCAAGGATCTTCAGCCAGGAAGAATTTCTGCTGGCAGTAAACTGCAATCTGGAAAATGAGCAGACAAGCAAAGTAATTGTTGACGGTACACTCCATAAGCCGGGAGATCAGTTTAAATGTATCTATGCCTCAGATGAAAACAAGATCGGTAATACGGTGGAAGTAATTAAGTCAGATGAGTGGGATCAGCACATAATAATTAAAACCGAAGCCCGAGGTAGAGTAATCTATAGATCTATCTAATCAGTATATTAATAACTAAATCCCTCTACAGGTTGTAGAGGGATCTTTTTTATTGTTATTTTTTTATAATCATCCAGCTTTAAAAAAATGACTTAAGCTGCAAGTTCAAATTAAGAGAATAATTTTCCAATGATTATCTCTTCATATTTCTTTAGAATTTTATTTAAAATATTAGTGACTCCTTTATATGTCTCTCTTAGCTGTCTCTGAATTTCTTGATTGCATTGTGCAGTATATAATAATTTCCAGCTTAGGTCAATGATTTTCAGCATATAATATGGTAATATTCCAGCCTAGAACTCTTTAAATCATATAGCTGTGCTATAATGAATCTTTAGTATTTATGAAAAAAATTAATATACTAATATATGGTTATTACATCTTTACCCTTTTTTTTGCTTTCATACATATTGTCATCAGCCCTTTTGGTGAGAGACTTCACAGTATCATCTTTTCTGATTTTGGCCGCACCAAAAGACATGGTTATATTTAATTTCTCTTCATTATAATTAATAAATGAATCATTAATCAATAATTTTAGTCTCTCCAATAATTTACGGAGGTTTTTTTCGTTCTCTATATCAAATAATATTAATGCAAACTCATCTCCACCCCATCTGAATGCCTTATCAGAAGGCCTAACATTATTTTTTAAGGTCTGAGCTATCATTGTTAAAATTTTATCACCAACTAGATGACCGTACTTATCATTAATATACTTGAAATCATCAACATCTAAAAAACAAAAGGCTATATTATCTTTTTTAATATCTGCGTTCGAAATTATTTCATTTAAAATTTCTTCTAGGTATTTCCTGTTATTAATATCAGTTAGTTCATCTATATAATTTTCATGTTTAAGTTCATTAATTTTTTCTTCTAAAGATTTTATTTTTTTGTTCTCAAAAAATAATTCTACTGCTCCTATTATTTTTTTATCTTCATTCTTGATCGGAACAGTTCTTATTGATACTGGAATTCTGTATCCTTCTTTATGGTGCAAATAGACTTCCGCTTCTCTTTTTTTGCCATCATTTATTGAAGCATGTAAAGGGCAGCCGTCATGACATAAATTATCCCCTTTATTATTTATATGCTGAAGAATGTTATCATAACAATGCCTGCCTACTACTTCTTCTTTGCTATAACCAGTAATCTTTTCGGCTTCTTTATTCCAGTATTTAATTTTCCTATTTTTATCAACATAATATACACCACCAAATAAATTATCTAAAAGATTAGCTACATTAATTTCCAATTTTAAGACACCTCTTTTTACAAAACATTCATCTTATCTAAATCATCAAAAATTCCACTTATTTTAAGAATTGTAATCAAATGTTCTTCTCTTTCAATAACTCCCTCTAGATATTTCTTCTTTATTTTTTGAGCTGTATCAGGAACATTTAAGATATCAATTTCTGACACCTCAACTATTTCTGAGACTTCATTTACCAAAAATCCCAGCAATTTTTCTTTTACAATACTTATAATTACTTTATTCTTCTTTTTATCATCTTCAATATTCAGCTTTTTATTAAGATTTATTATTGGTATAATCTCATCTCTTAACTTTATTATTCCTTCAATGTAATCAGGTGACTCTGGAACTTCTGTAAGGTGATCTATTTCTATTATTTCTCTGCTGTTTTTGATACTAACCGCAAACTTCTGCTCCAATAATTCAAAAACTATATACTGTTCAATAGACTTTTCATTAATCATAAGCCACCTCTTTTTGTGATTCGATAACACTTCTTAAATCTATAATTGAGATAAGTGTATCACCTTCTGCACTTATCCATTTAAGATGCTTTTCCTTTCTCTTTTCCTCATCTTGTGTTTTTGCTTTATCTGAATCTAGATTGATAACACCCTGCATTTCATCAACAACAAAACCAGCTAAAACACCTTCAATGTTTGTTATAATTATTCTCTTTTCATTTTTTTTAGCTGACTGAGTATTCGTATCTACATTAAGTATATATTTAAAATTTAGTATAGGAACAACTCTTCCCCGAAGATTTATTACACCAATAATATCATCTCCAGTGTTTGGAACATTTTTGATTTCAGGGGGCAAAATAATTTC
Source organism: Halanaerobium sp. (assembly GCA_018399955.1). GTDB lineage: Bacteria > Bacillota > Halanaerobiia > Halanaerobiales > Halanaerobiaceae > Halanaerobium. The sequence goes on from JAGYNO010000049.1 coordinate 4,371, forward strand.
TTTGGAATCTCTAAGCTCAATACCGTATATTTCGGTTCCAATTTCAAATGTTATAAATTGTTCTTTTAAACCTCTAGCCTTTGTTTTATCCATTATACTAGCTCCTTATATTATATCATTAATATCTAATATCAAGGCGATTTCTCCATCACCTATAATTGTTGCACCACTAATATTTTTTACATCCTGTAGAAGTTCTCCCATAGACTTAAAAACAATATCCTGCTGGTTTAGAAGCTCATCAACAATTAGTGCAGCCATTTTCTGTTCAGAGTTCGTTATTAAAATCTCTAACTCTTCTTGATTATCCAAAATATCAGCTTCTCTTTCCAGGTTCAGACATTTATAACTGTCAATTAAAGGTATCGATTGTTCTCGATAAATTATAACTTCTTCATCTTTTACTTTTTTGATCTCAGATTTTGAAATACGTTTTGTTTCTTTTATATCTTCGACTGGTATTGCAAAAAGATCTTCTTTTATCTTGACCATTAATGCCTGTGCAATAGCAAATGTCAATGGAATTATTATCTGCAAACTTATTCTTTTCTCATATTCTTTAATTTTTACACTTCCATTTAGAGTCTTAAGTTCTTCTTTAAGTATAGTAACATCTTTTAAAAATCCATTAAGATCCTTGGTTAAATTTTTACTATCTTCTCGCAAATTAAACAGTATTTTTAATTTTTCTTCTTTAGTCACACTTGCTAGATCCTTTTTATTATCTACATCATATTCTGAAATAATAGCATCAACTTTATCTAATTCTATCTGTGACCAATTATCTTCTATCACAATTTCAATATCATTACCTTCTTTATGAGCTCTGATGGTCATTTCTGCTTCATTAACCGTAGATAGATCTTTTCTTTTTAGTGAATTTGCAAAATAATTAAGAAGAGGTTTTAGCAATTTATCTGCAATATTTCTATCTATCTTAACATCTTGATCATAGAGATTAAGCTTTAATTCATTATCTGCCAATTGATTCTTTTTATCTTTTATTTTATCAAAAAAATTGCTTATCGAAATCATTCTGATTTTCATTATGTTATGGTGAAGTTCCATGGTAACCCTATCTAATTGAGATAATATATCTTTTGATTCACCTTTAAGTAACTCAAGTGATTCTAATCTAGATTTATTTATTAAAAGTTCTCCAATCAGCTCCATGATTGTATCTAAGTTATCTAGGTCAAGATTATTTTCTTGATTAATATTAATATATTTTTCCTCCATTATTTATCTCTCCAATTAATAATAATTTTAAACTAGGTGCCGAAATAATACCGACACCCAGTTTTATTCTTTATTTACAGTGTAAACTTATTAACAGCATTGGTGAGATCTCCTGCCATTTGAGATAATTCATCTGCAGCATTAACTATCTCTTCTGTAGAAGCACTCTGCTCTTCACTTGCAGCTGCTACTTCTTCTGAATTGCTAGCAGCTTCTTCACTAACTGATGCAACCTCTAGAACAGTAGATTCTACTTCTTTACTGTTTAAACCTACTTTCTCAGCCTGTTCACTTATTCTAGAAATAAGTTCACGCAGTCGAACTGCAGCTCCATTTATTTTTTCAAAAGAACTACCTGTTGTCTTAATCGCATTTACACTTTCATTTACAACTTCTTCTGTCTCATCCATTTTATTTACAGCATTACCAACCCCATTTTGGATCTCTTTAACAAGGCCACCAATTTGTTTAGTTGCATCTTCTGATTCTTCCGCAAGCTGTCGTATTTCATCTGCAACAACTGAGAATCCTCTGCCGGCCTCACCAGCTCTTGCTGCCTCGATAGCAGCATTTAAAGCCAGAAGATTTGTCTGAGCTGCAATATCATTGATCAGCTGAACGATTTCTCCAATCTTATTGGATAAACCACCAAGGTTATTTATTGTATTCGAAACTTCATTTGAGTTATTTTTAACATCTTCAATCTGAGTAACTGAATTATCAAGAGAAGAATTACCTTCCTTAATATTATTCATAACATTATCAGACTGTTCATCCATCTCCTCAGACATATTTGTAACATCATTAATCTGAACAATAAGTTCTTCAATCCTGCTGCTTGCTTCTTCAACCTGTGCTGACTGTTCTTCAGCTCCAGAAGCAACCTGCTGTATTGACTGGCCTACTTGCTGAGCTGCAGTCGCAACTTCCTGTCCTGAAGCAGACAACTCTTCACTGGAAGCGGCAAGATTATTTGAAATATCAGCAACTTTACTGATTACTTCTTTTAGGTTATCCTGCATTTTATTTAGTGCTTTGGCAAGTGTTCCAATTTCATCATTGCTGTCAACATCGATTTTCTGAACTGCAAGATTACCATCTGCTATTTCTTCTGCAAAAGCAACACCTTTATTAACAGGTTTGGTTATGCTTCTAGTAATGAAAAATGCTATTAAAGCCCCAATTATTACAGCAATAACTAATGAAATAATGAGATTTCTAATAGCTGAAGCCTGTCCTGTTTCCATTTCTTCTAACTGCAGTTCTTGAAGATTATTAGCTTGAGCCATAAAATTTTCTGCCTTGGTTTCCATAAGAGCTTTATTTTCATCTTTTACAAGTTCAATAGTATGTATTTCCCTAAATACCTGTTCTGTGTTTTCTAATTGAGAAATAATATTTTCTACTGCTTCTATATCCTGCTCTTCATTAAATGAATCTCTCAATTGAACAGCAGTTTCTTTTGCTGTCTCAAAAGCTGCCAAAGTACTTTCTGCATATTGATTTTGTAATTCAGCATTTGCAAGATTAATTATATAGTTTCTTTCCTGAATACCTATTTGATTAATATCTTCTACCAGTTCCATTGACATCAATACCGTATTAATTTTTGCTTCTATATCATCTATGCTTACACCAGAACCTATTGTTGAATTGAATCTGTTTAGCAGACTTTCAAATTCTGCTGTTTGAGCTTCTTCAAGAGCATGTATTTGATTTATTAAACTTTCTTCTGTACCTGTGAAATCTAATCGTAAACTATTTTGCTGAAATAAAGAATTGGCATAATTGTTTGCTGCGTCTTTATATTCTATTGCTATTGCCTGCATTTCAGTAATTCTATCCTTGTCAGCCTGCTCATTCATAATAGATTTTGTTCGTTCACCTTGAGCATTCATATCATCAATCATTGAATTAATATTATCAATATACTGCTGTTCTTCTCTTAACATGAATTCTTTCTCATTCTGCCTGAGTTCTAAAGTTGTTTCTGAAAATCCAGCTGCATCCATTGCAATTTCTGCATCATGGTCTACGTTATTTAAACCATTATAACCCATAAAAGCCATAACTGCTGCAATTATTAGCAGTACTGCGAAGCCTCCCCCAATTTTAAACCCTAAATTTAAGTCCCTAAATACTTTGAACATAAATAACATCTCCCCTTGCTAAATTTTTGATAAAATAAATGTTATACTTTAAGTTTTTTGATAAAAGTTAAAAATTGTTATCTATATATTTATAAAACCTATAACTTATTAACAAGCCATAGGTTGAAATCATGGTAACTTGGCAATCTATAATATTAATAGACCCATAGTTTTGCGTCCCATCATCACAGATGGTTTGCCTTTTTCAATATCTAATTATATTTAGATTTTGCAGCATTTATTAAGCACTAATTTTTAAATATTTAGCAAATATAAGAATTTATTGTTATATCTTCATTATTATTATCGTCATTAAAATTATTTTATTAAATGGTTAAAATATGATTTATAAGCCTCAGATTAAATTATATGTTAATATCTTTAAATATCTTCTTATATCTCTAATTTTCAATAACATATTATTTTCATAAAGTTTATTAATATATGATATCGAATATTATATAAGGGAGCTGAAAAATTTTATTTTTGGTTGACACTAAGCTGCTTAGATATTATGATATAATGATGAACTCAGAAAAATTAGAAAAGTTTAGTTCATCCAGAGCATTCTTTAAGCTTTCATAAGGGCTTAAGACTCTGAAAAATATTTCAGGGGGTAATAATTTGAGTGAAATGCAGAAAGATCTCAACAGACTTTTAGAATCACCTCAGCTTAGGGCAGTAGAATTTGATATTGAAGAACTCTTTGCAAGAAGAGGCGGCAGCCCAGAAACTTTTGATATCTATGATGTGCTGGTAGAACTGCTCTATTTTTGGCGCTATGATCTCCTAGATAAACGTTTTAAGATTGAAGGTAAAAAGGAATGTTCCAGATTTGAAATATTCTCTTATAAAGAAAGGGTCAACCGTTTTTTAGAAAAACATACAGAGGGTATGGCAAGACCTCTGCAGATTTACTTTGTTGAAGTATTCAATGGTATGAGAACTATCCAGTGTGTTAAAGAGAGAGTAGAATTTGCTGAAAAAATAAGACTCTTTTCCAAAGAAGAAGATTTTGAAGATGATAATAATCCTTTTGAAATAAAGATTGAATATGAAAAGATTGATTTAAATAACTAATAGATCAATTAAACAATAATTGTAAACTAACTTTGAGCATATTTCCTTACAGCTGCAGCAATGATCACACCATAAACTATACCTGCTAAAAATGAAATCAAATCGCTCATGCCTGTTGAAAGATAAAAAGCCAAAGACACCATCAAGCCTAGCAGCCCACCTTTGATCAATCCCGGGCTGCCTGGCTCTATTTTTGTCAGACCAATCAATACCCCCATAATTAATCTATTGTACCAGAGGGCAAAAAGATAGAGCTCATTACCGGCAAAACCCATCCTGATACTTCCACCGATTATACATATGATTCCCAAAAGTGCACCACTAATAATAGAAACTTTCAATTTTTTATTTAACATTTCAAACCTCCTTTTTTTGTGTTTCACAACTTCAAATCATTAGATTACTGATTCTTTCTTCGATATATAAAAGATTTTCTTCATCTATATTGTTATCTTTTTCTAGGGCAAGGCTATATATTTCTTATTCCGGCATATCATCGATCTCTAATTAATATTTTAGCACCCTTCTAAGTATAAAACAACTTTTGCCAGCCCTCAAAACATATTTTCCAAATTTTTATTTGCTTAGTTAAGTGAAATATTATAATAATTTAAATAAGATAGCTGATGCCCTAAAATATATGGAAAAAACCATCGAAATTTTAATCTCAATTTAAAAACAGTTATTTACTGCAGCTAGAAAATTAAAGCATTCGATGTCAACTTCTCGTAAAATTCCAATTATTACAGCTTGCAAAGAAAAGGATTTTCTCATTCATTCTCTAAATATATAAATATAACAGCAAAATAATTTATTTATCTCCAAAATTTTATCAATAATTCGAGATTTATAACGAAGGGGGCTAAATAAAATGAAAAGAACATTAGCATTAATTTTAGCTGGTGGAAGAGGAAGCAGACTGGATATTTTGTCAGCACATCGAGCCAAGCCAAGTGTACCCTTTGCTGGAAAGTACAGGCTGATAGACTTTGCTTTAAGCAACTGTGTTAATTCCGAAATCTTTAATGTTGGTGTTCTGACCCAGTACCTTCCCCACTCTCTTAATCGGCACATCGGTATTGGAAAACCCTGGGATCTCGATCGAAAAAATGGTGGAGTAACAATATTACAGCCCTATAAAGGCAAACCAGGTAATACTGACTGGTATAAGGGTACAGCTCATGCGATCTATAAGAATATCAGCTTTATCAGAAATAAGAATCCTGAGGAAGTTATTGTACTATCAGGTGACCATGTTTATGAGATGGATTACAGCAAGATGATCGAATATCACCGCAGCAAAGGAGCAAATTTAACAATAGCAGCTCAGCCGGTAGATTATCAAGATGCCAGCCGTTTTGGTATTTTAGATCATCAGGATGATATGAGAATAACCAATTTTTTAGAAAAACCAGATGATCCTCCCAGCAACCTGGCCTCAATGGGCATCTACGTATTTAAAACCGAAAAACTGCTTGATGTGTTGCAGAACAGCTGCAGTGATTCAAATTCTGATTTTGGCCACCATATTATTCCTCCAATGATAGAAAACGATGAAGTTTATCTTTACAGATATGAAGACTACTGGAGAGATGTTGGAACACTTGAGTCATACTGGCAGGCCAATCTGGATCTCGCAAAATCGATACCTGTGTTAAACCTCTACTGTGAAAAATGGAAACTGCACACCCGCAGTGAAGAAAAACCTCCTGCAAAATTTGGAAGATATGGAGAATCAACCTGCAGTCTGATTTCAAATGGAGCAATAATAAATGGTAAAGTAGAAAATTCAGTTATCAGTCCGGGAGTCTATATTGAAAAAGG
>JAGYNO010000005.1 GCA_018399955.1 Halanaerobium sp.
TGGAGCGGGAAACGAGACTCGAACTCGCGACCCTCAGCTTGGAAGGCTGATGCTCTAGCCAACTGAGCTACTCCCGCAAATAAAATGGTCGGAGCGAAAGGATTTGAACCTTCGACCCCCTGCTCCCAAAGCAGGTGCGCTACCAAACTGCGCCACGCTCCGACACTATTCTGCCGGTGAAAACAACTAGTTTTTCTGCGACAGCAATTAATAGTATATAGTAAATGACGGCAACGGTCAAAAAAGAAAAGTATATATATTAGCCATTAAAATATATTAGAGTATTTATACTTCTTATTACTCTGTATATCTCTTTATTAATACAGCTTTCATTTTTTTAAGAGCTCGAGCTCTATGACTAATTTTATTCTTTTCTACTTGAGAAATTTCGGCCATTGTTTTATTATATTTAGGTAGATAAAAAATGGGATCATAACCAAATCCATTAGCTCCAGAAGGCTCTTCAGCTATAAATCCTTCACAGCGACCTTCTACTACTATTTCTTCATTTTTAAAAGGATCTACTAATGCAACTGCAGATATAAATGCTGCTTTTCTTTTTTCTAATGGGACACCATCTAAAATAGATAAGATCTTAAGATATTTTTCTTCATCATCAAGGCCTCCACCACCAAATCGTGCAGAATAAATCCCTGGTGCACCATCTAGATAATCAACTGATAACCCTGAGTCATCTGCCAGTACTATCTCATTAAGCTCTAATGCTCTCTGACGGGCTTTTTTCAGAGCATTTTCTTTATAACTTTTTCCATCTTCTACAACCTCAGTCAAATTTCTATGCTCAGGCAGAGCTTTAAAATCTATTTTAATTTCACTAAAAAAAGCTTTAATCTCTTCAATTTTATGCTGATTTCCACTACCTATTATAATTTGGTTCACTATTATTCACCAGCCAGACTCAATTTCTGTTCTTCAATTAGTTCCCTAATCCCTTTTTCTGCAAGATTATATAAAGCTTCTAATTCGTCTTTAGAAAAAGGCTTTTCTTCTGCTGTTCCTTGAATTTCAACAATCTTACCCTTTTCTGTCATAGCAATATTCATATCCACTTGAGCATTGAAATCCTCTTCATAACAAAGATCTAACATTGGCTCACCATTAACAATTCCTACACTGGTAGCTGCCATAAAATCATTTAACGGACTTTCTTCAAGCTTTTTTTCTGAGATCAGATAATTAATCGCATCAACTAGTGCAACATAAGCACCAGTAATAGCAGCAGTTCTTGTACCACCATCTGCCTGTAAAACATCACAATCGACCCAGATTGTTCTCTCACCAATTTTATTTAAATCAACAACAGCCCTTAAACTTCTACCAATTAATCGCTGAATTTCTTGGGTTCTGCCGCTTAATTTTCTTTTTGCAGCTTCTCTGATATTTCTTTCCTGAGTTGCTCTGGGAAGCAGAGAATATTCTGCTGTTAACCAGCCAGTATTTTGTCCCCTTAAAAAATATGGTACACTATCTTCTATAGAAACATTACACAAAATCATAGTATCTCCAGTCTCTACTAATACAGACCCTTCAGCAAATTTTGTATAGTTTCTCGTAATCTCAACATCTCTTATTTGGTTATATTTTCTTCCATCTGTGCGCATTATCTTAATTGCCTCCTCATTTTTTTACAGCATTAAAAATATTATTTTCTTTAAAATTTAAGTTTTCAAGCTTTAAGAATCTTCTTCCATGTTCTAAAAATGATCTGGAAATTCTATTTTTATCACTTACAATAAATTCATGTTTTCCTTTAAAAAGTCCCAGGCTTTTTATATTATTTTTCAGCAGATCCAAGCTATATAATTCTTTTTTAACCTCCAAAGCCATCTCTTCTGCAGGATTGACCAGTGTAACATTACTGCCCATTACCTCAGCCAAAACAGGCATTAAATATGGAAAATGCGTACAGCCCAGTATCAAAACATCAACATCTGCATTTATCAGATGGCTCAAATATTTATAAGCAGTCTTATCAACCTCATCTCCATAAAATTTACCATCTTCAACAAGATCAACAAATTCTGGACAGGCCTGAGAAAAAATCATGCTTTCAGGAGCTTGTGCTTTTATTGCTTTTTGATAAGCTTGGCTGTTAACAGTACCTTTTGTACCAATAACTGCAATTTTTTTATTTCTGCTCACCTCAACTGCTTTTTTAGCAGCACTATCTATCATTCCAAATATTGGTATGTCAAATTTTTGCTTAACATATTCTAAAGCAGCCGAAGTCGCAGTATTGCAGGCAATTACAACCGCCTTCACTTTTTTTTCTTCTTTTAAATAATCAACTATTTTTTCTGTATAGCTTTTTACCACAGAAAGATCTTTAGGTCCATATGGTAGATGCAAAGTATCACCATAATAGATAATATCTTCTTCAGGTAATAGACTAAATATTTCTCGAGCAACAGTTAAACCGCCAACTCCTGAGTCTAGAAGGCCTAATGCTCTATTTGAATCATCCAAAAAGACCAACTCCTACTGCAATAATTATTAATTATCATTCTTCCATAACTAGTTCTTGATTGTACATCAGAGGTTCACTTAAGTCAAGATGTCCCACAAGGGTATTAACTTCTTCTCCTTCCAATATTATTGATACACTATCAATCTCTTTGAAGAAAGTATAACTGTTAACTATAGAATAGACAGTTAACATTTCTCCTGCACTACCACCCCAGTGATTTTCTCTCAATTCATTATTAAAATTCAATGTAATGTTTTTACCCTCTATATTATAATCCAATAGCTTAACTCCATCAGGTATAGTGGCTCTTAATCCTTCAGATTCAGGGCCAGCCAATAATTCCTCTATAATTTGATAATGAAGATCTTTTTCCTGATCAATATCTCTTGTCTCTGATTTTAAATACATCGCATCTTCAGTGGAAAAATAAACTTCAATATAATCTTGAACTCCAAAAAAATTATTACTCAAAAAGAAGATCAAATATATTACTGCAGCTGTCAGAACAAGGATTCTCAAAACAGCAAGTATTTTACGTTTATCTATAAGCTCCATAAATCTATCTTTAAAATTCATTTTATCTGCCCCCGTTCTCTCTGAGATAATCGATAATACCATCTGCAATCAAAGCCGCTGCTTTGGAATGAAATTCAGGTGACCTGAGCAATTTTTCTTCTCTAGGATTAGAAAGAAACGCTGTTTCGATCAAAACTGAAGGCATTTTTGTATATTTTATTACATAAAAATTATCCTTTTTAATTCCACGATCAATTATGCCAAGACTTCTAGATAATTTATCGTGAATTTTTTCTGCAAAAAGACGGCTGTTGTTATTATTGCCGTTATAGTAAGTTTCTACCCCACCTGCAGTATTATTATTAATGGAATTCGCATGAATACTAACAAAAAGTTCTGCATCAGCTTCATTGGCAGTGCTGACACGTTTCTGTAATGATATGAATTTATCTCTATTCCTTGTTAATAGAGCTTTTTGTCCTTTATTGTCTAAAATCTCTGCTAGTTTTTTTGCAATAGCTAAATTTGGTTCTTTTTCCTGCAGCCCAGTATACCCAATAGCTCCAGGATCAAATCCTCCATGACCAGCATCAATAATAATTAGATTATTTTTAGGTGCAGCAATAAGCATCGGTTCATCTGGTGCAGCATCAGCACTTTTTGCTAAAGCTATATTAATTAATCTGCCGTCATCTGATTTTTTAATAGTATGGCTGAAATATTTATCCAATTCAAATACAAGTCTTGTAACTTTTTCTCCTTCAAGCTCATAATTGCTGCTGCGAATTTCTTTTATTAAGCCGCCATTGGCAGGCATGTCCAGCTCATCCAAATTATTGTAAGCATTTTTAACATCTATCACTATTCTGTGGGGATGAGTAAATTTTTTAACCTCATAATCTGTACTTCCTGTTAAAGCAATATTTAAATTTTTAAAATCTGCAGTATCTTCAGTGCTAACCTTCGAAAATTTATTTTGGAGACTAATTATATAACTATAGTAACCCTCCTCCTGTTTTTCAGATATTTGATAACCTGTCAACTCTTTGAGGTCAGCAACCAATCTAACTGTTTTTTCATCAAATCTGGCAGTTCTAATTTTTTCAATTTGAGAATCATCCACATTAATCTCATCTAGAATATTATCTCCTCGCTGAGCGTTAAAAAGATTAACTACCAACCTCGGAGGTTGAGAAAGCAAAAAAGCCTCAGGATCGATATGAGCTGTAGATTTAAAGCTCAGCTGACCAGAATTATATGCCAGGTCTCTTATAATTGTTTTTTCTCCTTCTTTAAAGCTTAAAACATTGTTTTTTTGTTTTTGAGGATCAATTATAGGCTGAAGAGGTTTGTTTCCTAAAGTCTCCACTTCTATCCTTAATACAACAGGGTCTAAATTATGTTGTCTTACACTTACATCTTTTATAAATGAATTCTTTTCAATATCAAGCTCATATTCACCAATTACTATTGACGGAATATCAATAATCATTTTACGGACATCAGAAAGATATTCAATATCAGCTTCTGGTATTTTTCCAGTAGCCTCAACTGCAAAAGTATTATCCTCATCGATATAAATCTTTTTAAGCTGAGGTAAAAAGCTTAATATTAGAGCATCCTCTTTTTCATAAACACCACCATCAATTTTAAATGGTATTGAATTTCTGCTCCTAATTATTAAACGCAAAAGAGCTTTATCTGGAACATTTACCACTTTGAGGTAATAATTATTATTAGAAATATTGTCGCTGAATTCTTCATCTATTTCTGCCTTGTCTATTTCTACTGTTAATTCTTTACCATCATCACTATGTAAAATCCGATAAGGAGTTATCTCGTCCATTTTTATCTGAAGTTGGTTGCCGTCTTCCTGCCAACTGACATTACTTATTGTTGTTTCCGGCTGAAAAATATATAGTTCTTCATTATCACGCTGATATTCTAAAAGATAACCAAAAGCTTCTATAGCTTTAGCAAGAGGAAGATAAGCCTGGTTATCGATTAACTGCAGTCCTGCTTTTGTTCTGATAGCATCATTTTTAATCTGTATATATGAGCTGTTTGCCATTAACTTTATTTTTACATCATCTGCTTCCATCTCAAGTAATTTGAGGGCCGGCTGCCATTTCAGATCAGCATTAAGCATTTCGGCAAGGTCAGTTGCTTTAACTAAAAGTTCTCCCTTTACACTAACAGTAGAAATATTACCGCTAATATTTTCTCCATTAAAATATATTGTGTTTTGAGCATAAATAGAAGTTGATCCCATAATAAATGAAAATATAAAAATGAAAAATATTATTAAAAATTTATGTTTTAAAGACAAACTGACTCCTCCTCTCAAATTAAAGATTATATATATCACTAAACTCAATTTCTATTTTGTCTAATAAACTAGCAGGAGAGTAGCTCTCTTGTTCAACAGTGTCTTTATCAATTATTTTATCGGGAAGACAAATTTTAAACTCAGTATATTCCCCAAATTTGCTAGCTAATTCTACTCTGCCTCCATGCATTTCTATTATTGATTTGACCAGATATAAGCCAATCCCACTTCCTTCTCTTGTTTTCTTAAAACTCTGGTCAACCTGTCTGAATTGATCAAATATAACTTCATAATTTTCTTCTTTTATTCCTATTCCTGTATCTATAACAGAAATAATAATTTCTTCAGCTTCTCTACTTAATTTTAAGTCAATGTTATCACCTGGGTGAGTAAACTTAACAGAATTAGAGATCAAATTTAAGATAACTCTTTCTATATTAAAAGGATCAAATGCGATAATAGCTTTATCAATATCTGTTTTATAAGAAAAATTTCTATCCTTCTCTTCAATATAGTCTTCTATAGAATCGACTACAGCTTCAGAGAGTTTTACAATATCAAAGTTACCCCTGCTTAAATTAAAAGAATTCACATCAATTCTTGTAATATCTATCACATTATTTACAAGCCTCAACAGTCTATAGCCATTGATCTTGATAGAAGAAAGATACTTATATATTTTATCTTTTTTCTGCTGCAGATTTCCATTATTAAAATGAAAATTGATCAGCTGCAGGCTGGAAAAAATTAAATTCAAAGGGGTTTTTAGTTCATGTGAAATGTTTGCAAAAAACTGTGTTCTAAGCTGATTATATTTTATTTCCTCTTTCTGGTTCTTGATTTTTTCTTCACCTTCAAGTACCTTAGTTTTATCACTTATAATAGAAATTATTTCTATTATATTATTTTGACTATCTTTTATCACTTCAGTATTCCATTCACAATATTTTTCGCTGCCATCTTTAGATATATTTTTAATTAATTTATTTTCGATTTTTTCTCCTGAAAAAACCTTTTCAATTCTCTCTGTATTTTCTGCATAATCTTCTTCAGGTATAATTATATTTAAACTCTGATTAATTACTTCTTCTTTTAACCAACCAAAAATATCCTGAGCTTTATCATTCCAGTCAATAATAATATTCTCTCTATCTGTAATGATTATTGCAAGTGGAGCCTGCTCAAAAACTGCTCTACATCTTTCTTTGTAATTTAATATAGTATCATCTGACATTTATATGGCCTCCAATTGACTAAGAATTTATTTCTTTAAAAACTCTCTGAAGATTGGCTTCTTCTCTATTTACTTCCATAAATTGATAGTCTCTGCATAACTGATCAGCTCTTTTAAAAACATATTGATCTATAAATAGAAGTATAGAAAATCTTCTTTTATCAATCTTAAAACTCTCATTATTTTTTATAAATCTATTTAATTTTATTTTTAATTTATCTAATGATATTTTATCTTTTTGCAGAGAAAATTGCAATTCTAAAAAATTTTTACTTATTTTATCTTTAAAAGAATTTGGTGTATTAAATGCAATAACTCTACCATTATTTACAAAAGCAATTTTATCACAAAGCCTATCTGCTTCTTCCAAATAGTGAGTGCTTAAGAGTACAGTTTTACCCTGCTTTTTCAGATTCAATAATTTTTCTCTGATGATTTCTGCAGAAATTGGATCTAATCCACCTGTTGCTTCATCAAAAATAAGGAGTTCAGGCTCAGCAAGGAGTGCACGACAGATCATCAATCTTTTTTTCATTCCTTTAGAAAAATTCTTTACTTGCTTATCTCTAACTTCATATAACTCATATTCTTTGAGCAGCGTTTTTACTCTATTTAATTTCACACCATTAATATTTGCAAAAAGCTTGAGATTGTCCAGAGCAGAAAGTCTTAAGTATAAATTGCTTTCTTCAAATACAACCCCAATTTTAGCTTTAATTTCAGCTTCAACAGCACTACTTGTTTTGTTTCCGAATAGACTGACCTCACCATGATCAGCTTTCAATAAGCCAGTTATGATTTTTATAGTTGTAGTTTTTCCGGCACCATTAGGACCCAATAACCCCACTATCTCTCCTTTTTTTACTCTAAGACTAATATTTTTGAGCGCTTCAAACCCAGAAAAAATTTTATTTAAACCTTCTATTTTAAGCACATATTTATCTGTCATCAGCTTAATTCACACTTTCGGAGTCTTCATTTTTGACAATAGGTTCAGGATCCCAAAACAGATGGAACTTCTTAGTGGTTTCATTATTTATATCAGAATTATTTTGACGCAAATAAACTCTTTTTTTTGTCTCTTCTTCTCTCGCTCCAAGTCTTTGGAACTTCAATAAATAGCTCACTTCAATTGAATAAAAATTGCCCTTAGATTCTACAAATGAAAACTTATTTTTAAACTCTTCATAACTTAATTCTTCAAGATTATTTACATCTATGCTGCTGTATTCAAGACTATATTTATTAAAGTTTCTCTTTTGAAATTCAATATATTCTTCTTCTGAAATTATTTTTTTTAATTCATCTGCAAAATTAGCATATACTTCTTCGAAGTTTTCAGAGGCATAATTTGCATATATATACTCTGTAAACTTTTCAGGAGTTTGCTGTTCTTCAGCCTTAAGAGAAAAGCTGCATAAAGTAAATCCAAGTAAGATGAAAATTATAAGTGTTATCTTAAAAACATTTTTATTCAACAAAAGAATCAGTCCTTTTTATATAAATAAATATAATAATATAAAATAATACTGCAAAACATAGAAGAATAAATAGTTCAAAATTAATATCAATCTTAGAACCACTATAAACAAGGGTTTTATCTAAAGCTTGATAAAGATAATGAGTTGGGAAAAAAACGGCTAATTTTTTAGTTAATGGAGAAACATCAGCAACCAGAGCCGGAAAAATAATAGGGAAATATAAAACAGTAGAAATTGAACGTGCAGATGCTTGAGAATCAGTCAAAAGACTAATTAAAATACCAAGACCACTAAAAACAAATGCTGCAGTTGAAATTATTATTAATGCTGCAAATAAGCGGCCTGCTGATAGTGAAAAAACATTATTAAGTGCACCCATTAAAAATGAGGTTATTATTGTTAATAATAAAGCAAAAATACTTTTGGAAATTATTATATGCTGTGCCTTAACCCGGCTTACCAATAAAGCAGCAAGGGTATAATTGTCTTTTTCCTCAGATAATGATCCTGAGATAAGCATTAATCCAATCATAGTAACCGTAACAGTAATCCAAACTGGAAAGATAGAACTGGCAGCTTTAATATCTGCAGCACTATTAAAAGAAAATTGAACTTCATCTTCAATATTATGAAACCCCTTTAAAAGTACAGCAATATTTTCGCGCAAAATAAAATAATTGATTGTATCTCTGCTGTCTAAATAAATTTCATATTTATCTTCAATATTTTCCTGCTGATAATTATAAGCAATTACTGCATCAATATTCCCAGATGATGTGTCTTTAATTCCTGTTTCTAAATTTTTGTATTCTTTTACAGAAAAGTTTTGGAAATTCGATTCTATAAAGGAAACTATTTTTTGAGATGATTTTCCACTTATACCAATCTCAAAATTTCTAACCAGCTGCTGAGTATCAATTATTGAAAACATTAATGAAGCAAATAGAGGCAGCATGATTATCATCAGTGCAGTACGATTTTTTAAAGATTCTTTGAGATCTTTTTTTATCAAAATAAAAATTATATTTAAATTAATAAAAACATTATCCATATATTCTCTCCTCAAAACAATTACTTATTATATTTTAAATTTTTAAAAGTAATTTAAATTTCTAACTATAATTTGCTATCATAAAAAATTTTATGGGAGGAACAGCAATCCCTCCCATAAATAATATTTTAAGGTGCCATTCTTTCAAAAAAGTAAACTAAAGCCCAGATGATTACAATAATTCCAACTAATTCAGCCATGATAAGCCCCCTTTCTGCAGTCAAACTTAAAATTCTTTAATAAAAACCATAATATAAAAAAATATCTATTAATAATAATTCTCTAAAAATTTAAAATTCCCTCTTTTGATTACCATTATATCTTAAATTCTTACTACTTTTAATTATTCCTGCAGATTTGTTTAATTTCAAGTAATTTATTATATATGATATAATAAAAATCAGTTAATTATATCTTTACAAAAATATCGAAAAAGAATTAAATAATTATTATATCTGAGATGGAGGTTAATATGATAGGCTTATTTAAAATATTTATTATTTTTTTTAGAATAGGATCTTTTACCTTTGGTGGTGGTTATGCAATGCTCCCCATAATAAAAAGAGAACTAGTTGATAATCTTGGTTGGGTTAAAGAAGAAGATATTTATAATTATTATGCTATTGGTCAGAGCACACCTGGTATTATTGCAGTAAACACAGCAACAATGACAGGCTATAGTCTTAATGGAATAAAAGGTTCTCTTGCTGCTACAACAGGTTTTATTATGCCTTCTTTAATTATTATAACCTTTATCGCTTCTTTCTTTAAGCGTTTTCAGCAAATCCAATTGTTTCAGCATGCTTTTGCTGGTATTCAAATTGCTGTGGTAGCTCTAATTTTAGACATTGTAATAAAAATGTGGCAGAAATCAGATAAAAGCGAAATAAGTTTTATAATTTTTACAACAGCCTTTATATTACTTGCTGTTTTTAGTGTTTCTCCAGTATTTGTTATACTTTCTGCTGCTGCTGCTGGATTTATAATGCAAATACTTCGTCAGGACATAAATGATAACTCAAAAGGTGATTTTCAATGATTTACATAACAATATTTTTTGAATTTTTTAAAGTTGGCCTTTTTTCACTAGGTGGTGGATTGGCCGCTCTTCCTTTTTTACAGGAATTAATAACTAAATATGGCTGGATAACTTCTGAGGAGCTGCTCAATATGATAGCTGTATCTGAATCTACTCCAGGTGCAATTGGGATAAATACAGCAACCTTTATCGGATATAATACAACAGGTATCTTAGGAGCTGTCACAGCAACTGCAGGTTTGGCTGCCCCATCTATAATTATTATTATTATAATTGCACATTACTTTCAAAGATTTAATGAACACCCAATAGTTCAATCAGCTTTTACTGGTATCAGACCAGCTGTAGCAGGCTTAATCGCTTCAGCTGCTTTTGAGTTAAGTAAAGGTGAAATATTTGTTCTTGAAAATTTTCATTTAGATAGTAAAATCCTATCTCTAATAGATCTAAAAGCTTTTTTGTTTTTTATAATAATTTTTATTGCTGTACGAAAATACCAGAAACACCCAATTTTCTATATAATTACTGCTGCTTTAATTGGTATTATCTTTAAATATTAAAAAATCTCATCTGATTTTATCTCAATATTATAATCTGTAACAGAAAAATCGGGATAAGATTCAACAAAATTTAAATATTTATCCATTACACTCTGCAGATATCTATAGTCATTTCCTACAGTTACAACCCCCAAAACAGCTGTTTGTAGATAATCCTGTGCATCTACTTCTGCTGCAGCTAGATTAAATTTATTTTTACTTTTTTGAAGCAGACTTTTAATTATTTTTCGTTTATCTTTAAGTGAGACAGCACCAGGCAGATAAAGTTTTAATTTACAGCTGGCAGTAAGCATATTATTCCTCCTCAAAATAGGCAATTAAAATTATGAAAATAAGTTAATCAATCATTTTTACTTGAATTAATTTCAAGATTATTATTTGATTTATCATTTAAGCTATCTTTTTTATCATTTAGATATATTGTACTAGTAGGGAACGCAAATTTTACATTAAGTTCATCAAACTTTTCCTTAAGTTTAAAGTTTATCTGCTGCTGTATATCCATATATATTGTATAATCACTGTCCAGAACATAATATACAACCTGAAAAACAAGACTAAAGTCTGCATATTCATTAAAATGTGCTCTTGCAAACTCTGTTCTTTCAATATTGTTAATAATTTCCTCTATGACAGCAGGAATCTTTTTTAATTTCTCCAATGGAGTATTATATGTAACACCAAAACTAAAATTAATTCTTCTCCTATCCATCCGCTTATAATTACTTACTCTGGAATTAACCAGATCTGTATTTGATATAATAAGCTGTTCACCACTTAAACTTCTAATTCGAGTTGTCTTAATACCAATATGTTCAATATTACCCTTATAATCTCCGACAATAACAAAGTCTCCTATATCAAAAGGCTTATCAAAATATATTGTAAAATAATTAAAAAGATCATTAAGAATATTTTGAGCGGCAAAAGCAACTGCTATACCACCAATTCCTAGACCTGTAATCAAACCAGTTATCTGGATATTTAAATTATCTAAAACAAATAGTATAGCTATACTCCAGAGTATAATTTTAAACAGCATTAATATTATGCTCAATAATTTCTGCTGCTCTTCACTTTTCTGTGTTTTATCCCAATACTTTTTTATCAGATAAGAAAGAAAATCCTGTAAAACCAAAACAAAATAAAATACCGCAAATATTATTAAAAAGATTCTAATAATATTATCAATAAATTCTATAGTTTTAAGTTGATTAAAAATAAAATAAAAAGTCAAAAAATATATAAGTGGATACAATCTTTTATCAACAATATTACCAAACAGCACTGAAAAAGATTTTGAATATCTGTTTATGAGTCCTTTAATTCTCTTTAATATAATACTATCAAAAAACCTTATAATAATATATACTGCAAAAATTATAACTAATGCTCTAAGATAATTACCCAAAGGATTATTAAATATCATAGTATTCAAAGTTAGTTCTTCCATTAATATTGCTCCCTCTTTAGATTAAATTATTAATTTAATCTATATTTTCCTAATAATTTTATAATTTCTACTATACTTCATATATTATATACTAAGTAAAATTTTCCTGCAGCAATTTTTATATACATAAAAAAAAGAAAGTCCTAAGACCAGATTAAAGTCTTTAAAACTTTCAATTAAAATATTATTTAAAATTTACTGTCAACAATTAAATATTATTAAGTATATCTAATTGGTGGAGGTGGTGGGAGTCGAACCCACGTACTAAATGGCTCACCCAGTAGTTTCTACGAGCGTAGTTCAGTTTTTAGTTTCACAGTAAACACTCCGCTGAACAAGATTATTTACTGCTAGCCTGTTAAGTGTCCTTTCTCCCTACAGACTTCAGAAGAAAGTTAGCCTGTTTTGTATGGCACCTAAAACGACTCCACAGACAGGATCCGCTTAGGCGTTAACTGCCTACGCGGCAGCTAAAGCGTAACTATTATCGTTTGCAGATAATTTTATATTTCCAGTGTTTAACGAGTGAAAGGAAATCCTCGACCCGCTTCCAAAAGGTTCACCATCCAGGCGAAGCCAGAACACCCCCGAATATTTGTTTTACCTTTATTGCATAATTATTATAACTTAAAGGTCAGGAAATGTCAAACTTTAATTAATATTTTTTTAAAACCTAATAATCGCCTTTCTGCCGCCTATTAAAGGCTTTTTCCATTTCTCTTTTTGCAGTCTTTTTTGCAATATCTCTTCTTTTATCGTGTTTTTGTTTACCCTTTGCAACTGCAAGTTCAATTTTGCAAATATTTTTTTTCAGGTAAAGAGTAAGTGGTACAAGGGTATAGCCTTTTTGATTTGTATATCCAATTAATTTTCGTATCTGACTTTTATGAAGAAGTAATTTCCGCTTGCGTTCAGGTTCATGATTAAATCTATTCCCTTGTTTATAAGGACTGATATGCATATTGTGCAGATATACTTCACCATTTTCTACTATAGCAAAACTATCTTTAAGGTTTACCCTATGGCTGCGTATAGATTTAATTTCTGTACCCTTCAAAATAATGCCAGCTTCATAGACCTCTTCTATATAAAAATCATGTCTTGCTTTTTTATTCCTGGCCACAATCTCTATATCTTTATCAGGCAATACTATCACTTCCTTATTTAAATCTATTTAAAATGATAATCTTTTTCCATCATTTAATAATTACTATACTTTATATCATTTTTCATTCTTTTTTTCAATAAGTTTAAAATCAAGCTCTCTTTCTTCGAGATTAACACTATCTACTTTTATCTTTACTTCATCACCTATACGGTATATTTTCTTAGTCCGCTCACCTATAAGATGATATTTTTCTTCATCATAATGATAATAATCATCTTTAAGGTTTTTTATATGCACCAAACCTTCAACAGTATTTTCTAACTCTATAAAAATACCAAATCCAGTTATTCCACTTATTATACCCTCAAATTTTTCACCAATCTTATCCTGCATATATTCAATTTTTTTGAGATCTACTGAATCTCTTTCTGCATCAACAGCTCTTCGTTCCTGAAGAGAACAGTGATCAGCAATTTTTGGCAGTTTATTATCAAATTCTTCCTGCCTCTTTTCACTTAAATAACCTTTAGCTGCTGTTTCTTTGATTATCCTATGTGCTGTCAAGTCCGGATAACGCCTAATTGGAGATGTAAAATGACTGTAATGAGTTACACCTAATCCAAAATGACCAATATTTTTTTCAGAATAGACAGCTTTTTTTAATGAACGCAGCATTACCGTTTCAATTATTTTTTCTTCTTTACTTCCCCTTACCTTTTTAAGTATTTTCTGTAAAGATCGTGGATGAACTCCATTTTTTATCCCCTTTAAACTATAACCGAAATTATGAATGAATTCATTAAACTGCTGCATTCTATCTAAATCTGGTTCTTCGTGTACTCTATAAATAAAAGGCATCTCTTTCCATGACATTTCTGCAGCAACAACTCTATTTGCAGCAATCATAAATTCTTCAATAAGCTGTTCTGCTTCTCTATGACTTCTTTTAAGCAAATCTATTGGCCTACCTTTATCATCAAGCTCAACCTTTACTTCTGTAAAATTGAAATCCATACTACCTTCTTCAAAACGTTTCTCCCTTAGTCTTTTTCGTAATTTATTCATCATGTTTAATTCATCTATAAAATCACTATATTTATCTTTAACAGCTTTATCAGTATTTTCTAAAATAGCCTGAACTTCATCATAGGTCATCCTGTGATTTGATCTTATAACTGATTTGGTCATTTTATGATCTACTATTTCTATACCCTTTTTTCCGCGTAATCTATAATCAATAAAAACTGTTACAGTTAAACGGTCAACATGTGGATTCAAACTGCAGATTCCATTAGAAAGTCTCTGAGGAAGCATCGGAATTACTCTATCTACTAAATATATACTTGTTGCTCTCTCAAAAGCTTCATTGTCAAGAGTTTTACCTTCTTCTACATAATGGCTTACATCAGCAATATGAACCCCAAGTCTATATTTGTTTTCTTCAAGTTTTTCTATTGAAACAGCATCATCCAAATCTTTAGCATCAGCACCATCAATTGTCACTAATTTCAGATCACGCAAATCAACTCTTTGATCATCACTCTTTATAAGCTCTTCACTTACCTGTTCAGGTACACTTTCAGCAGCACTCAAAACTTGGTCTGAAAAATCACCAGGTAAGTCTAGCTGTCTGATAATTGCTTCTATATCAACTCCTGCCTCACCTTTAAAACCTAGTATCTCAATTATTTCGCCTTCTGGATTTCGGTTCTTTTCAGGCCAGCGGGTAATTTTTGCTACAACTTTGTGCCCATTTTTGGCATCATTTAGTCCAGTTGGGGGTATAAATATATCATTACAAATTCTTTTATTATCAGGTATAATAAAACCATAATTTTTATATAGTTCCAAGTTTCCAACAATTTTTTTGTTACATCTTTCTATAATCTCTGCAACTTCCCCAGCCTGACTCCTGCCTCTATCTGAGTGAACAGGTCTTACAAAAACCTTATCATTATGCATTGCACCATTCATATTTGAAGAAGATATATATAAATCTTCTTTTTCAGGATCATCTGGTATTAAAAAACCATTACCAGAAGCGGTTTTTTCAAGCCGACCACCAATTAAATTAAACTTCTCTGGAACACCATATAACCCACTTGAATTTTTAAATAGATGACCTGTCTTTATTAAGTCATTCAGCAGTTCAGAAAATAATTTTTCCTGTCCTTTTGCTATATCAAACCGTTTAAAAATCTCTTCTTTTGTTAAAGGGTGATGGACATCCTCACGTAATTTTCTCAAAAGTTCTTTTCTGGCACTCATTTTTAATCATCCCCTCATTTAAACTTCATTAAAATAATATTTATGCAAATCTAAATTTATAAACCTAAATCATCTGAAATAGTCTGCATGGCTCTTAAAGAGATTTTTATAAATTCCTCCAGCTCTAAATCCATTTCTTTACATGATGCTATTACCTCTCTATCAGCACCTTTTGCAAATGAATTATCTGAATAGCGGTTTAAAATAAATTCGGTATCTAATGATGCAAGCTTCTTATCTGGATGAATTAATGCAGAAGCAACTATAAGACCTGTTAAAGGATCAGCTGCATAAAGTGCTTTAGCCATTAAAGATTCTCTCGGAAGTTCATGTATTCCATTATGGGCTCTAACTGCTTTGACAATTTTATCTTCCAGCCCCATCTCTTCAAGTATTTCTGCTCCTATTAAGCTGTGTTTTTCTGGCTCATCTGCAGTATCTTCATAATCAATATCATGCAGCAGCCCGGCCAGCCTCCACTTATTCTGCTCTTTCTCAAAATAATCTGCTAACTCTGCCATAACTGCTTCAACAGCCAGACAGTGTTTGCGTAAATTTGTCTGTTTAATATTTTCTTCCATTAAATTTAAAGCTTCTTCTCTTTTCATATTAAAAACCTCCTCAAAATTAAGCTTCCATAAATTTTGCTTTAGCTCTGGCTTTTAATTCTCCATTTTCATCATATATTTCAGCTGAAGTATAATGGACAGTGCCAATACTTCTTTTTGTACAGTCATCATACTTCCCTTTAATTAAAACCTTTTTTCCAATTTCTAAAGCCTTTTTAAATCTTACGTTTAATTCTGCTGTAAAAGCCTTTATATCCCTATATCCTACTGAATATGCCATTGCTTCATCAAGAAGAGTTGCAACTAGACCTCCATGCATAATCCCGTCATATCCCTGGTGAAATTCCCCAGGAATAAATTCAGCTTCAACTTCTGACTCACTGACAGCTCTAAATTTTAATTTTAAAGATATAGGATTTTCTTCTCCACAGGCAAAACACATGCCATCATCAACTTCCGGCATTCTACCACACCTTTCTGCAAAAAAACCCTCCCGCAGTAATCAGCTACAAGGAGGGTAATAAGTCAATTTACTACTATATTAATTTTACATGAATAATGGAGCAAATACAAGTGAGACAATAGTCATTAACTTAATAAGTATATTTAATGATGGACCTGAAGTATCTTTAAAGGGGTCCCCTACTGTATCTCCAACAACTGAAGCTGCATGAGTATCTGTACCTTTACCTCCAAATGCTCCAGATTCAATATATTTTTTAGCATTATCCCAGGCACCACCAGCATTAGCCATCATTATAGCTAATAAAACACCGGAAGATAAAGAACCTGCAAGCAGTCCACCAAGAGCCTTAACATCCCAAAGACCGACAACCACTGGAACAACTACAGCTAAAAGACCTGGCAAAATCATTTCTTTTAGAGCAGCAGTCGTACTAATATCAACACATCTTCTGTGATCAGGTTTTTGAGTGCCCTCCATAATACCCGGCATTTCTTTAAACTGTCTTCTTACCTCTTCTATCATTTCTCCTGCTGCTTTACCAACAGCTTCCATAGTAATAGCTGAGAATAAGAATGGAAGCATAGCTCCAATAAATAATCCAATAATAACCTGAGGATTTGTTAAACTAATTGAATCAAGCTCTACAGCCTGAGAAAAAGCAGCAAAAAGCGAAAGTGCTGTTAAAGCAGCAGAACCAATTGCAAATCCTTTTCCAATTGCAGCTGTAGTATTACCAACTGAATCTAATTTATCTGTAATGTCTCTAACTGAAGAATCAAGCTCAGCCATTTCTGCAATTCCACCTGCATTATCAGCAATAGGACCATAAGCATCAACAGAAAGTGTAATCCCAGTTGTAGAAAGCATCCCTACAGCAGCCATCGCAATACCATATAGACCACCAAAATTATATGCCAAATATATCGCAAGGGCAATAACCAAAATTGGGAACATCGTACTTCTCATACCAACTGCGATACCACTAATAATATTAGTTGCTGTCCCTGTCTGGGATTGACGAGCAATATGTTTAACTGGCCCATAATGTTCAGAAGTATAATACTCTGTTATTCTACCAATCAAAGTACCGGCAACTAGACCAGAAACTAATGCAATAAATACTCCCATATCTCCAATTAAGCTAGAAACTAAAAAATATGCTCCAATAACAGTAATTCCACCAGCAGCCAGTGTACCTCTTTCTAAAGCTTTTGCTGGATTGCTGCCTTCTTTTGCTTTGACAAATCTAGTTCCTATAATAGCTGCAATTATTCCTAAAGCTGCAAGCAGCATCGGCAGCATAACATAATTTTTACCCATTACTACTCCAAGAGTCATAGCAGCAACAATTGAACCAACATATGATTCAAATAAATCCGCTCCCATACCTGCAACATCACCGACATTATCACCTACATTATCAGCAATAACAGCAGGGTTGCGGGGGTCATCTTCTGGAATTCCAGCTTCTACCTTACCAACAAGATCTGCCCCAACATCTGCAGCTTTAGTATAAATACCTCCACCAACACGTGCAAATAGAGCTATAGAACTTGCTCCAAAGGCAAAACCACGAATAAATTCTACATTATTAGCAAAAAATATGTAGAGAATCCCAAGACCTAATGTTCCTAAACCAACAACAGACATTCCCATTACTGAGCCACCAGAAAAGGCTACATCTAAAGCTTCATTAAGTCCTGTCTGAGCAGCATTGGTTGTTCTTGCATTTGCTTTAGTAGCTATCTGCATACCAAGAAAACCTGCTAATGCAGAAAAGAAAGCACCTAAAATAAAAGATACTGCTGTCTGCCAGCCTAAACTAGGAACAAATGACATAATAACAGCTACTACAATAACAAAAATAGACAGCATCCTATATTCGCGTCCCAAAAAGGCCATAGCCCCTTCATTGATTGCTTGCGATAATTCTGCCATTCTATCACTACCAACACTTGCTTTATTTACTTTTCCTGTTAGAATAAATGCAAAAATAAGGGCAATTATTCCAGCCAGGGGTGTATAAAAACTCATGCACCAACCTCCTTATAAATTGATAATTCTCTTATAATAATTATATTTGAGCATAATTTAAAATAAATTAATCAAACTATTAATACAAATAATTAAATACAAAACTCTAATAAATTCTAAATTTAATAAAATCTAAAATAAATAATATTTTTTTAATTACTATAAAATTCCTTAAAAATGATATTAATTATTCTATTGGCTGAATTTAAATCTATCCTAGTGTATATGAGCTTAAATTAATAATAAGTATTAGCTTTAGAACAAAATCTAATTAATATAAAGTATTATAATATCGCTAAAATCAAAGAGTTAAGCATAAATAATACTGCTGCTACAGTTGTAGCCTTACTAATTTTATCTTCCATCTTTCTGCCAGACTTACCAAAAAAAGTTGTTGCACCACCATCAATAGCTCCTGAAAGACCTGCGCTTTTACCAGATTGAAGTAAAACTCCCACAATTACAGCAATAGCTATAATAAAATGGATTACTTTAAGAACAAACACTTTAATCTCACCTCCACAAATAAATCTTAATTTTACCATTTTCAGCACAGCTTTAATTTTAACATAATAAATTAAAAAATACAATAATAAGAGTAGAAAAACTAAAGCAAAGTCCAGTACTGCTGTTTAAAACAGCATTACTGGACATATTTACTTTATTAAGAAAACTTTTGTATTATATTCTTTTTTGAGCTTCTTCTCTATCTATTCCTTTGATTTTGCAAATTATTATTTCTCTCAAATCTGTTAAGAGTGAATAAAAAATTGGAATGATAAAGAGAGTTAAGATAGTAGCAAAACTCAATCCACTAACCACCACTACTCCGATTGGTTGTGACATTTCTGCGCCTTCACCAATACCAAGAGCAATTGGAATGAGTGCCAGAATAGTTGTTAGTGCAGTCATCATAATCGGCCTAAATCTTACTGCACCTCCAGTTATGATTGCCTCTAATTTATCTTTGCCACTTCTGCGAAGTGTATTTATATAATCGACCATTACTATAGCATTATTAACAACAATACCTGCAAGAGTGATAAGACCTATTAATGATGATACTGAAATAACACTACCACTAATAAAGAGGCCTAAGATTACACCAATTATTGCAAGCGGAATAGAAAACATAATGATAAATGGATGAATCAATGACTCAAACTGTGAAGCCATAACCATATAAACGAGTACTATTGACAGTAGAAATGCATAGCCAAGGCTTGTAAAAGATTCTTGAAGATCTTGAAACTCTCCTTCATAACTAACCTCATAACCATCAGGCAGCTCAAAATCATCTAAACTAGCTCTAATATCTGTCATCACACTACCAAGATCTCGATTAAAAAGATCAGCAGTTATCTCTGCATATCTTTCCTGATTTATTCTTAAGATTTCAAAAGGTCCTTCTACTGTTTCTAGCTCTGCAAATCTATCTAAAGGAATTCTTGAACCAGATGGAGTAGAAATATTTAAGTTGGTCAATTTATTATAAGAATCAATCTCTTCCTCTTCAAGCTGAACCCTAATATCATATTCTTCTCCTTCAATCTCATATCTGGTTGTTACAATACCTGAAACAGCATTTCTGACAGTAGAAGCAACCTGGCGTGCATTTAAACCAAATTGACTGGCTATTGAGCGGTCAATTTTAATCTGAAGTTCAGGCCTTCCTTCTTCAAAACTATCTTCTATTTCTCTTAAACCCTCCACACTGTTTATCTCTTCAACAGCAAGTGCACTATATTCTTTTAAGACATCAAGTTCAGGACCCTTTATTTTAACATTAACTGGTTTATCATTTCCACCCATTCCACTCTGAGTAGCAACCTCAAGATTCAAATCTGGTATTCTCACTCGCTGTCTTACTTCTTCCATAATTTCTTCAATAGAGCGATCTCTCTCAGATAAGCTGACGAGATCTACATTAATAGATCCAGTATTACTGCTGCCTGCACCCTGCATCATATTTTCTGTTCCTACACTTGTCATAATGGTTTTTACTTCAGGAATATCCGCAAGTACTTCTTCTATTTTTTTTGCAGTTTCATCAGATGCAGATAGACTACTGCCAACTGGAAGATTATATACTATGGAAAAAGCGCCCTGATCAGCTGCCGCCATAAACTCAAATCCTAATTGAGGTACTAAAAATAAACTACCAACTAGTGCCAATATAAGCAGTCCAACCACTATCCAGCGGTGATTTAATGCATTCTTTAACACTTTTTTGTATGTGCTTATAATTTTTCCTTCTTTTTTCTGACGCTTGATCTCTTCTTTTGTAATCTTTAATATTTTTGAAGAAAGCATGGGAATTAAAGTTAAAGCTACTACCAGAGAAGCTAAAAGAGAAAACCCTACAGTAAGAGCAAGATCTTTAAAAAGTTGTGCAGCAAGGCCTTCAACAAATAATACAGGTAAGAAAACGACAACTGTGGTCATTGTAGAAGCAAAAATTGCTGTTCCAACCTCAGAACTACCCTCACGTGCAGCTTCTATTTTACCTTCACCAATACTCCGATAGCGGTATATATTTTCTAAAACAACAATTGCATTATCTACCAGCATACCAACTCCAAGAGCTAATCCACCAAGAGATATAATATTTAAATTGATATCAGCAAAATACATAAGTAAAAATGTAGAAATTATTGAAACTGGAATTGCAGTTGCGATAATTAAAGTACTTCGTATATTCCTTAAAAATAAGAATAATATAATTACAGCAAGCAGTCCACCGATAACCGCATTTCTACTTACATTATCTATAGAATTTTGAATAAATTCTGCCTGGTCAAAACCGAGGTAAACATTAAAACCACTATAATCATCTTTAATATTTTCCATTTCTGCAGCAATTCTATTTGAAACTTCTACAGTGTTTGCATCAGTCTGTTTCTGTATTGAAATTCCAATACTTCTATTACCATTCGAACGAGAAATAGTTTGGAGATCAGCAAAACCATCTTTTACATCTGCAAGTTCTTTAAGTTTGATCTGTCCTCTCGAACCAACTGGTATATTGATATTTCTAATGTCATCAAGTGTTTCAAATTTACCAATTGTTCTGACAAGCAGTTCCTTGTTTCCCTGATTAACCTCTCCAGCAGAAACATTTACATTTTCTCCAGCAAGTAGATTTGCTACACTATTAAAATCAATATTATAATGGTTCATTTGATTTCTATTTAAAGCAACAATAATTTCGCGCTCCATACCACCCTGCAAATTCACCTGAGCCACTCCAGGCAGCCTTTCCAATCGCGGAGCAATATTATCTTCTATTTCACTTTTCAGCTCATCTATTTCAAGATTATCTGAAGTAACCCCGTATATCATAATCGGCAGCATAGCAGGATCAAATTTAAAGATGAGCGGACTTTCGGCATCATCTGGCAGTACAGCACTACTTATCAAATCTGTCTGTTCTCTTAAGTTTTGAACTGCAAAATCCATATCTGTACCCCAGTTAAATTCAGCAACAACTGTTGACTGCCCCATTGAAGAACTTGAACTGATATTTTTTACACCTTCAACAGTAGAAATCGAACTTTCAATGGGTCTGGTAATCAAATTTTCTATTTCCTCAGAACCTACACCTTCATAAGTTGTGACAATCGCTGCACCAGGAAAAGTAATATCAGGATAGAGATCAATATTTAAATTAGTAAATGCTACCAAACCAATTATAACAATTAATAAGATTAACATTGCTGTGGTTACAGGTCTAGAAATCGAAAAGTCTGAAACTTTCATCGATTAATCACCTCAACCTCAGCATCAGGTTCAATCCTGTTCTGCCCCTTAACTATTACTTTTTTTCCAGCTTCTAAGCCTTTTAAAACTTCAACCTGTGTATCAGTAATTATTCCAATTTCTATCTCTTTTCTAACAGCACGATTATTTTCTACAACAAAGATAAAGGGAGAATCTGTATTTAGGTCAACAACACTGTCTATTGGAACAATAACTGCATCTCCAGCTTCACCTTTAGTAAGTTGAACAGCTGCAAACATTCCAGCTTTAATTCTACGATCAAGATTATCAATTTTTACTTCAACCCTAAAAGTTCTGCTCTCAAGATCTGCTGCAGGACTAATACTGCTGATTTCACCTTCAATATAATGCTGCATTATTTCGGGTCTAACATTAACTTTATCTCCTAAAGTAATACGTGAAACAGATTCCGCAGTCAAATCTATTTCTACCAACATTTCTTCTAAATTAATTACCCTCAGCAGCGGCTGCCCTGCAGATACAAGCTCACCTCTTTCAATATTCAACTGAGAAACAGTCCCATTAATTGGGCTTTTAACTAGACTATCCTTTAAATTGATTTCTACTTCTTCTAGTCCAGCTTCTGCCTGCCTTACCTGAGCCAAAGAAGCTCTTTTTTGTTCTTCACGGGCACCTCTTTTTACTTCAGATAAATTTGCCTCTGCAACTTTCAAGTTAGTCTCAGCACTTTTATACTGACTTTTAGCATTTTCCAGCTGTTGTTCTAATTCTATTGGATCATTATAATTTTTTTGACTTAATTTATATAATTTTTCAACTGTTTCAAATGCCCTTTCTGCCTGTAGAACTGCAGATTCAGCATTATTTAAATTTGATTCAGCATTTTTATAAGCACTTTCTGCATCTTCAAAATCTTTTTGAGAAATTATATTATCACTGTATAATTTCTCGGCCCTCTGATATGCTCTTTTTGCCTGTTCAAAATTTGTTTCAGCCTGCTTAAAATTTTCTTTCGATGTTTTAAGCTGCTGCTCAGCTCCATCCATCTGCTGTTCCGCGTTTAAAAGCTGCTGTTCCAATGATCTTTTTTCAATAAATATTTCTTCCATCAATTCTAGGTTAGTTTCTGCACTTTCTAAATTCTTTTTTGCTTCTTCATATGAAGCTTCAACTCGTTTTATTTCTTCTGCTGTAGCACCATTAAGCAGCTGGTCATAATTTGCCTGAGCACTTTCAAGTGCAGCTTCTGCATTTTTCTTCTGCACCTTTAATTTTTCCTGATTTAAAAGCACCAGCTCCTGATTTTTTTTAACCTTATCACCAACATCTACCAGTACTTTATCTGCAACTCCACTTAATTCAATAGGAACATCAACACTTTTTGCTGCACTAATTGTTCCAGTTAAGTTCTCACTTAAACTTATATCATCTCGTATTGATTCTGTAACTTCAACAACCTCAGCTGCAGAAGTATAAGCAGCTGCAATAAAAATAATTAAAGCCATTAATATAATTGTTTTATTTCTCATCATTAATCACTTCCTTAAAATATTCACTGAGTCTACCACTTTCATAAAGAACTCTAAATTTTTCAATTTCGTAATTATATTCTGTCTGAAGCAGAGATATTTTTTCCTGTCTATAAGTGCTCTGAGCATTTATTACATCAATATTCTTTGCTACACCTGCCTGATAGCTTTTATTAGCAATCTCAAGATTTTCTTCAGCATTTTCTAGAGAAAGCTTTGCGAGCTCAATTTTATTATTAAGCTCTTCAACATTTAGCAGTGTATCTTCTACTTCTATATCAATATTTTTTAATAAATCTTTGATAGAATTATTTATTTTTTCAATTTCTTTTTGCTGTTTTTCAGATTCGATTTTTGATTTTCCCCCATCATAAAGAGGTATTGAGCCGGTAATCGAAACAGACCAGCTTTCTTCATCAAAAAACTTTTCACCTTCCCAATTATAAGCACCATTAATATTTATTCTTGGTCTCTGTGGTATATCTTTTATTCTTTTATTAACTTCAACAATTTTCTTGTTCAGCTCAAGTGCCAACAGCTGATTGCTGTTTTCAAGAGCTGTTTTATATAATTCATTCTGATCAAGTGTTAAGTCAAGCTGAATTTCCGGCCGCTGCAGTTTATATTCTTCATCAGATGTAATTAACTGTTTAAACCTTCTTTTTACTATCTTTAAATTATTTTCTGCTGCCTGCAGTTCTTCCTGAGCTCTCCGCTGCTCAATCTGACTCTGAAGTAGGTCCTGTTTAATTACCAACCCAGCTTCAAAGTTATTTTCTACAATCCTTAAATGTTCATTTGCTATTACAAGTGCTTCATCTCTGATACCCATAACTCCTTCTGCCTGCAGTACTCCATAATATGATTGAATCAGAGAATAAATTTTATCTTCAAGCAGAGATTCATAATTTGCTCTTTCAGCTTCTATTCTATATTCAGCAATATCTTTATTTAAAAGAATCTCATTACCATACCAGATAGGTTGAGTTAACCTGAGTGAATTTGAATATGTTGTATCTGAACCCTCAGATCTTATAAAATTAAATTCACCTGAATTATTAGACTCCAAACCAGTTATTTCACTTCTTCCCTCATCCACTTTAGTATAGGTGCTGTCCAAAGTAATAGTGGGAAAAAATGATCTGAAAGCAAGACCAATATCTGCTTCAGCATTTTCGATATCTTTTCTAGAATTTTCAAGCTCTCTATTTTCTTCAATTAAAATCTCTACAGCTTCTGTTAAAGTAATTTTTTCAGCTGCAGCAGATGTTAAAGGAAAAACCAATAACATTAAAAGGGCAAAAAAATATATATAATTTTTTTTCAATTTAATTCTCCTTCCTTCTTATACCATTCATCACAAAATCGTAGGTAAATTCTATCTGTTTTTCAATATCTGCAAATTCTTCTAAAAGCCAGTCTGCATGAGAGGTGAATAATACTGCAAGCATCATAACTGCAGTATTACGAGGATTGCAGTCTTTGATAGTCTCCTCTTTTATGCCCTGCTCAAGTATTTTTTTAAATATGTCGATACTTTGATTATGTTTTTCTTCTACTTTCTCTTGAAACTCAGAGCTAATCAGTTCTACATTATTCCTTAAAATATTAGCTGTTTTTGCATTTTCTACTAATACCTCAACCCCAAATTTTATAATTTTATATATCTTCTCATCTGCACTAATATCTTCTACAGCTACTTTTTCAAAATTACTGCTAAACATATCAAGTCCATTCAAAAGCAGTTCTCTAAATAATTCTTCTTTACTGTTAAAATGCCAGTAAAGAGTTCCTTTACTTACACCTGCTTCTTCGGCAATCATCATCATCGAAGTAGTATGGTAATTATTTTGAGAAAATATATTTAAAGCTGCTTTTAATATCTCACCTTTAGTATCTTTTTTTTTCATCTAATCCCCCCTATCGACTAACCAGTCAGTTTACAAGTATTATAACTCAAAAAAAATACTTATGCAAGTTAAAAACTTACATAAGTTAAATGTTTTTGTAAATATATATTCAATTATATTTATCCTATAAAAAATAAGCCTAGATTATTTGTTCAGAGAGTGTTCTTTTAGATATAATTATTTAGAGAAATTCAATATCATCTTCTTCAATCAGCTCTAAAAGATGCTCCACTATTTCTGGATCAAAATAATTACCCCGATTATCACAAATAAATTCAACTGCTTCAGAAACCTTAAGTGCCGGTCTATAAGCACGGTGAGAAATCATTGATTCAAAAACATCAGCAACTGCAATGATTTTAGATTCTAATAATATTTCATCTTCTTTAAGACCATAAGGATAACCAGAGCCATCATTTCTTTCATGATGCTGAATCACTATTTTTTTAATTTTTTCATTAAATTTAATTTCTTTTATTATTTGATATCCCATTTCTGGATGTTTTTTTACCATTTCAAACTCCAGTTCCGTTAAACTGCCCGGCTTAAAAAGTATACTTTTGGGAACATTGATTTTACCAATATCATGCAGTTGAGCCCCTGTTTTCAATATTGATAATCTCTTTTTATCAAATCCCATTTTTTCTGCTATCTTTATTGATATCATAGAAACACGTTTACAGTGCTGTTTTGTATAAGGATCCCTCTCAACAGTTATATTTGCTAGAGTATTAATAATAGAATCAACTGTTTCCCTTAACTGCTTATTTGTTTTAACTAATTCCTGCTGCTGTATTATCTTATCCCAATAAGAAAGAATAAGATTGCTGGCAGCATTTAAAAGCTGAACATCTTCTTCACTCCATTTTCTAACTGACTCAGTATCATCAAAACCCATAAAACCTATTAATTCATTATTATATATTGGTATAACAAGTACCGATTTTATCATCTGTTCTTCCAGTATTGCTTTTTCGTTTTTGCCTATTTCTGGTATTTGAGAAACATCTTCAATGATTATCGGGTTATTATTTTTTAAATTCTCCATCCACCAGGGAAACATGCTGCTCTCAAGATCAGTTAAATAATCAATCTGTGCTTTTGTACCTTCAGCACACCATTCATATGTATTATCCATAATTCTTAAATCATCTTTAAATTCAAATATATAAACACGATTTGAATGAGTTATCTTAGCTAATCTTGCAAGCACTCTGTTGATATTATTTTTATTATTTTTGGTAAGCATTGCGGTGATTTGATTCATTTCCTGCTCAAAATTAATCCTATAGTCCAGCTTTGATTTATAATCTTTAATAATCTGAGCTGAATTAACCTGATAACTATCATAGCTTGTTTTCAATTTATTAACCTCCAAATATGCTATTATCTTTATGTTTATATTATAAACTATGATTAGAATAATTGAAAACCTAATTATGGCCGTTAGTTTAACGGTCATTTGATATTGATAAAATTTACTATTAATGATAAAATTATTATAAATAGATACAATAATTTAAATTGTAATACAAGCTGTTATATTAAAATAATAATGCATAAAATTTTATATCAGGAGGTAAGAAATTGACTAAACAATCTTTTTATAACAATGGAGATCAAATGATTAATAAATGGTTGAACAGTGATCCTCAAATTAAACACCTAACTTTAAGAGCAGTAAAAAGTCTGCCTCATAAATTAAGTGAGATTTCAGAAGCATTAGAAAATAATTCCTATAAAAAAGCAGCTTTTAAAGTTCATAATTTAAAAGGTCTGGCTCTTAACTTTAATCTAAAAGAAGTATATATAATCACTGATAAATTAAATAAAGAATTAAAAAAAGAAAATTATGACCTTGAAAAAATCGAAAACTTATATCAAGAATTAGATGAACTTATTAAAACGATTCCAGAATCATATTTATGATTTTATTCACAGTGAGGAGAATTTTATGGAATTAAAAAATAAAAATGTATTGTTTGTAGATGATGAGATACTTATTTTAGAGAAAATAAAATTAAAACTTGATGACAGTTCATTAAATCTTTTTTTTGCTGAAAACGGTAAAACAGCACTAAAAATTCTAGAAAGTGAAAAAATTGCGGTAATCGTTAGTGATTTAAACATGCCTAATTTTACAGGTATTGAATTTCTTAAAATTACAAACAGCAAATATCCTAAAATCCCAAAAATTATTTTTTCTATCTATTCTGAAAAAAGATTTATAAATACTGTTAAAAAGGAAAAGATTTTTTATTATCTTCCCAAAAATGAAATTATAAAAGAGTCTGACTATCAAGATAAACTACTTCCATTTATAAAAAAAGCACTACAAAAATATAATGAGATTAATTGAATATATTTTAAAGGAGAAGTATAATGCCCCAGAATATTACAAGCAGACAGATAGAAATCTTATATGAGTTACTAAATATTGAAGAAGAGCACAAATATATAACAAACAGTAAATTATCAGAGCAGATAGGAGTTTCCAGAAGAACTATCAGAAGAGAATTAAAAATATTAGCGGAATATTTTAAAAATAGGGATAATATCCGTTTAATTAAAAAAAGAGGTCAAGGGACAAGATTATTAGTAAATCAAAAACAAAAAATGCAGCTTATTGAACTTTATCAAAAACGTCAAAAAAATTTAATTTATATAGAACCAGAAAAAAGGAAAATTAAAATCATCTATTATCTTCTAAATAATAGTACTTTTAATGATATAAATCTCTTAGAAAAAGAATTAAACATCAGCAGCTCAACCCTAAATAGAGATCTAAAAGAAGTAGAAAAATTTCTAAAAAAATATGATTTAATATTAATTAGTAATGATAAATCCAGAAAAATATATGGGAGTGAATTTAAAAAGAGAATACTTACTGTTAATATTATACTTGAAATTCTACCTGAAGAAAAACAGTATAAGCTTCTCGGTAAATTAAAAAACGGGAAATCTTTGAAAATAGAAAATTATAATCTTCTAGAAGAATTGAATCTTTTATCTAATCTAAATAAATTATCTGTTCTAATTTTTGATGTTCAGAAAAATTATGACCTTTATTTTACAACAAATTCATTCTTATTTCTATTAATTTATCTAGCCTGCAGTATTGAAAGAGGTTTAAAAAATAAAAGAATAGAAAGTATAGATAATTTATCAATATTTAACAACAAATTAGTTTTCCCTAAAAGTTTTGTTTCTCTAATATCTCAATTTTATAAAGAATTTCCACAATTTAACGAAGATAATGAAAAATCAGCACTTTTTATTCTATTTTTATTTTTTACAAACTTTAATAAAGACGAGCAAAAACTCTCATATCTAAATAGCAAAATAAAAAATATAATTAAAGTCACTTCTGCAAAAATAATAAATACTTATAAAGATAAATTGTCTAAAAATATAAAATTTGATAATCAATCTGCTTGTGTGCATTTACAAAACTACTTAATTAATATTATTTTAAATAATAAATTTAACTTAAATGCTGATTTTTTTTCTATTCAAAAACATGAATTAAAAAAAATAATTGATAATAATCCCTACACTTTTTATCTTGCAGAATCACTTAAAGATATTATAGAAAAAAATTTGTCCAGCAAATTAAATGATATTGAACTTTATTATCTGGGAATACTATTTTTAAAATTTATGGAGTCTGAAATTCAAACTTTCAGAGCTTTATTAATTCATGACAATAATTTTAATATTAGTAATTTAATTAAAAATAGACTGCAGAACTCATTTAAAAATATTACCTTTAATTCTAAAAATTATTTTTCGACTATGCAGTCTGATTTGAAAAAATATGATTTAATTATTTCCACTAAATATTTTGCAGAACTGGAAACTGCAATAGTAATAAGTCCCCTTATAAATACAGCAGATAGAAAAAAAATTGAAGATAAAATAAAGGTCATAAGTGATTTAAAAAGATTAATCAACTAAGCATAGAATATTTAAATGTATTCTTCAAAAAGATTATTTAATTTATGCCTTGTAATTGGTTTTGCAACAAAATCATCAAAACCAGCTTTGATTGCTTTTGCTTTTTCTTCTGAAGTTGCTGCAGCAGATACAGCAATAATTTTTAAGTCTGATTGTTGCTTATTATTTTTAATTCTTTTCAATACACTGTAACCATCTTCTTCTGGCATTTTAAGGTCCATCAATATTAGATCAGGATTCTCCTTAATAAACTTGTTATATGCAGTTTTCCCATTTTCTGCTTCAACTACTTTTATACCCCTTTTTTCAAGCTTTATCCTTAATAGTTCTCTATTCAACTCTTCATCATCAACAATAAGTACTTTAATATTACTACTGCTTTGTTCTACAAATAATTTTTCACTGCTGATTTTATACTCTTTAATCTTTCTTGCCGGAAATATAAGATGAAATTTACTCCCCTGATTAATTTCACTTTCTAATTTTATTTCACCTTCCATCTGCTCTACTAATTTTTTCGTTATTGTTAAACCAAGACCGGTACCATCATGTTTTTCTATATTTTCCAGCTGAGTAAATGGTGCAAAAATATTTTCCTGCTTATCTACAGCAATTCCTATACCTGTATCTTCTACTAAAATATATAGATCAGCTTTTTCCTGACTTTGATCAATGTTATCTATTTTTAATTGAAGCTTAACAAAGCCTTTATCCGTAAATTTTATTGCATTATTTATTAAATTTATTAATATCCTTCTTATAATATCTATATCAAAAAAAACAAAAAACTCAATCTCTGGAATTTCAATCTTAAACTCAAGCTCTTTTTTATGCAATTTTTCTTTAAAAAGATAATTCATTTCTTCTGCTAATGACGATATATCAATATATTCATTTTTGATAGTAAATGTATCTGATTCAATTTTAGATATATCTAAAATATCATTTATCAAAGAAAGTAGTGAATCACCCGCTATTTTAATTGCATCTAGATATTTTTTTTGTTCTTTCTCAAAATCTTCTTCTTCCAATATTTCGGTAAAACCAATAATAACATTCAGTGGTGTTCTTATCTCATGAGAAATATTTGCTAAAAATAAACTTTTCATCTTATTTGCTTTTTCTGCATCTTTTTGAGCCTTTTTTAATTTAGTTATATCTCTGCCAACAGACTGTATTTCGAGAATTTTATCATTTTTATCAAAAATAGCATAGTCTGTCCATTCCTGATAAGAAATTCTTCCTTCAGCACCTATAGCTTTATGGCTGTAAGTCTGAATAGGATTATCTTTACTGAGACTATTTATTTTTTCATAAACATCATTATGCTCATCTTTAGGTATTAAATCAATAAATTTTTCTCCCAAAAGTTCACTTTTTGTTTTATCAAAAATACTGCAGTAAGCATCATTGACAAATGTCAGTGTAGTATCAGTTTTAAACCTGCAGATCATATCATTTTGTGTCTGCACAACAGAATTATATCTCTGCTGACTTTTATCTAGTTTTTGCTTTTGTTCATATATGTAATCTATACTTTTGGCAATTACAAATGCCGTTAAATAAATCACTATATAATTTAATATAAATGGATTTTTAAAACTTAGATATAATGTCTGTGCTGGCACAAAAATAATCGTATTTAAAAAAATTATAGTGATCCAGATTAATGAAAAAATTGCTCCCCTTGAACCAAAAATAATACTTGATAAAATAACTATCATTAAACCGGGAATTGCAATATAGCGGCTGGGTACTAGAAAAGACAAAGTTGTTAAAACAAAACCTATAATTGATATCATTAATAGAAATAGATTATTTTTAAAAAAATCTAATTTAATATGTTGATATAATTTTTGTTTTAAAAAATCAACTGCTTTTTTCATTTTGACTCCTTAAAAAAGTTATTTTAAAATATATATTCAAAAAACTAAATTTATAATTTTCACAAATCTTTTTTTAAAAAGTGTAAGAATAAATCAAGAAAAGAACAAGGAAGCAGAAAAATTTCATTCTACTTCCTTGTTAAATTTCAGCTTTATGCTGACTGTATTTATATTTTACTAAACTAATCTATATTTTGCAAGATAAATATATTTAAGATCTACTTTATGCTGAAAAAAGCATCTTTTCCGGCATAAACCGCTTCTTCACCCAGACTCTCTTCAATTCTCAATAGCTGATTATATTTAGCTACTCTCTCTGAACGAGCAGGTGCTCCGGTCTTAATCTGACCTGTGTTCATAGCAACTACTAAATCAGCAATAGTAACATCTTCTGTTTCCCCTGAACGGTGAGATACTACAGAAGTAAATCCAGCTTTTGTAGCCATTTCAATAGTTTCTAATGTTTCTGTTAATGTACCAATCTGGTTTACTTTGATTAAGATAGAATTTGTTGATTTTTCTTCAATTCCACGCTCTAAAATCTTAGCGTTTGTTACATAAAGATCATCACCAACAATTTGAATCCTATCACCAAGACGCTCTGTCATCATTGCAAAGCCGTCCCAATCACCTTCAGCAAGACCATCTTCAATAGAGATAATAGGATATTTATCTACTAATTCTTCATAAAAATCTACCATTTCCTCAGAAGTTTTTTCTACTCCTTCTCCAGCAAGTACATATTTCCCATCTTTATAAAACTCAGATGCTGCAGGATCAAGGGCAATAAAGAAATCTTCACCAGATTTATATCCGGCTGCTTTAATAGCTTCAACAATAACCTGTAGAGCCTCTTCATTTGATCCTAAATCAGGTGCAAATCCACCTTCATCACCAACACCCGTACCCAAATCTTTATACTGAAGAACTTTCTTAAGGTTGTGATATACCTCTGCTCCCATCTTTAATGCTTCACGGAAACTAACTGCACCAACAGGCATAATCATAAATTCCTGAAGGTCAACATTATTATCAGCATGTTCTCCACCATTAAGTATATTCATCATTGGAACTGGTAATGTGTTAGCTTTCATTCCACCAATATAATTATATAAGTAAGTACCTGTAGCTTCTGCTGCTGCTTTAGCTGCTGCCATGGATACACCTAAAATTGCATTAGCACCAAGCTTACCTTTATTTTCAGTGCCATCTAATTCAATCATTATTCTATCAATTTCAATCTGATTACGTACATCCATACCAATGAGTTCAGGAGCAATAATTTCGTTTACATTTTTTACTGCATCAAGAACACCTTTACCAAGATAACGATCTCCCTCATCTCTTAATTCAACAGCTTCTCTAGTTCCAGTCGAAGCACCAGAAGGAACTGCTGCTCTTCCCATTACTCCATCTTCTAAAACAACCTCTACCTCTACAGTTGGATTACCCCTTGAATCAAGAATTTCACGTGCTAAAATATCTATAATTGTTGTATTTAACATATAATTAAAACCTCCTTAGGAATTTGAAAAAATATTTAATCTGATCCCCGGATATCTTCAAATATCCGGGTAATCAGCAGTTATTTAATCTATTTTTTATCAATAATGAGTGATTCACCTGTCATTTTAGTAGGTTTATCTATATTAAGAATATCAAGCATAGTTGGCGCAATATCTGCAAGTATACCTGATGCTATGCCTTTATCTTCTGGACCACCTACATAGTAAAATGGTACTAAATTAGCAGTATGGGCAGTAAAAGGATCATCCTGACCACCCATCTGTTCACTATTACCATGATCAGCTGTAATCAACGCCTGACCTCCCTTTTCAAGTATTGCTGGTACTAATTTTGAGAGACAGTCATCGACAGTTTCTACAGCTTTAACTGCAGCATCCAAATATCCAGTGTGTCCAACCATATCTGCATTAGCATAGTTTAAGATAATCACATCATAGTCATCTGCTTCAATTTTTTCAAGAAGTGTATCAGTTACTTCATATGCACTCATTTCTGGCTGCATCTCATAAGTTGCAACCTGAGGTGAAGGTATCAAAATTCTATCTTCATTTTCATTTGGTTCTTCAACTCCACCATTGAAAAAGAAAGTTACATGTGCATATTTTTCAGTTTCTGCTATACGGAGCTGTTTTAAACCTTCTCTACTTAATACCTGACCCAAACCATCTTCTATTTCTACAGGCTCAAAAGCAACTGGTAGATCAAAGGTTTCATCATATTCTGTCATTGTGACATAATAAAGATCTTTAGGGTGTGATTCAGCACGTTCAAATTCATCAAAACCATCAATTTTTAATGCTCTTGTAATCTGACGAGCTCTATCAGCTCTAAAGTTGAAGAAAATTACAGAATCATGATCTTTCATTGCAGCCACAGGTTCCCCATTTTCTTTGATTACTGTGGGTAATAAAAACTCATCTTCAATGTCCTCTTTATATGATTTTTCAACCGCAGAAACTGCATCTTCTGCTTCAACACCCTCTCCTAAAACAAGTGCATCATATGCTTTCTTAGTTCTATCCCAGCGGTTATCACGATCCATTGTATAATAGCGGCCGCTTACAGTTGCAATTTTACCAATCCCTACTTCTTTAAGTTCTTCTTCCAATTCTTTTAAATACCCGACTCCACTTGTAGGTGGTGTATCACGACCATCAAGAATTGGATGAATATATACTTTTTCTAAATCTGCACGGTCAGCCATTTCTATCAATCCAAAAAGATGTTTTATATGACTGTGAACTCCACCATCAGATAAAAGACCAATTAGATGAAGAGCACCATCATTATCTTTGGCATGCTGTACAGCTTTTTTTAGTACCTCATTATCCAGAAGGTGCTTTTCTTCAACTGCTTTGTTTATCCTGGTAAAATCCTGATAAACTATTCTACCTGCACCAATATTTAAGTGCCCAACTTCTGAGTTGCCCATTTGACCTTCCGGCAGTCCAACTGATTCTCCTGATGGTTTTAAAACAGAATGTGGATATTTTTCAGACAATTTATCAAGATAAGGAGTATCTGCTAAATAAACAGCATTCCCCTCTGCATTTTCATTTATTCCCACACCATCCATAATAATTAGGGCTAGTGGTTTAACTCTATCCATGTCTTAACCTCCTTATATAATTATTTACGATTATAGGCTCATTATTTAACAACTAATGTATAAATTACTGTAATATTATAAAAGACTAAATTTACAATCTATTTATATAATTCTGCAGTTTTTAATATGATTTCAGAAAAAGATTCAGCTTTTAAGCTGGCTCCACCAACTAAAGCACCATCAATTTCTTCTTGAGCCATTATTTCTTCAACATTGTGCGGCTTAACACTGCCACCATATTGTATACGGATTTTATCAGCAGCTTCAGGATGCTGTTCTCTAATATTATCGCGAATAATTCCAATCACGCGATTTGCTTCCTCTGCAGAAGCAGTTTCTCCTGTACCAATCGCCCAAATAGGCTCATAAGCAATTACAACATCTTCTAACTGCTTTTCCTCTAAACCCGCAAGTGCTGCATTAACCTGAAAGTTTACTTTTGCTTCAATTTGATCAGCTT
Source organism: Halanaerobium sp. (assembly GCA_018399955.1). Lineage (GTDB taxonomy): Bacteria > Bacillota > Halanaerobiia > Halanaerobiales > Halanaerobiaceae > Halanaerobium. The sequence goes on from JAGYNO010000005.1 coordinate 35,216, forward strand.
TTCTTTCTTCTAATGTTTCTCCAACACATACAATAGGTTTTATTCCAAGTTCCAGAGCAGAACGAACTTTCATATTTACTTCATAATCACTTTCTCCAAAAATTTCTCTTCTTTCAGAGTGACCAACTATAGTATATTCAATATTACTATCTGCCAGCATTTTAGCTGAAATTTCTCCAGTGTAAGCACCAGAATCTTTCCAATAAATATTTTCAGCACCTGTTACAATATCACTGCCTTCTGCAGCATTTTTCACTGTTGTAAGACAGAGAGCAGTTGGGCAGATACCCATTTCTACATTATCTACACCTTTTACTTTATCTTTAAGATCTGTAATCATCTCTTCAGCTTCTTTAACATTTTTATTCATCTTCCAGTTACCACAAATAAATGGTTTACGCATTTTATTTTTCCCCCTTATATCTTAATCTCATTATTCAATTTATTCAACATCATCTAGAGCAGCTACACCTGGTAATTCTTTACCTTCAAAAAACATTAATGAAGCTCCTCCACCAGTTGAAATGTGGCTCATTTTATCTGCAACACCCGCAATATTAATTGCTGCTGCAGAATCTCCACCACCTATAACTGAATGTGCATCAGACTCAGCAAGTGCTTTTGCAAGTTCTATAGTTCCGTGAGCAAACTTTTCCATTTCGAAAACACCAAGTGGACCATTCCAGATTACAGTCTTTGCATTTTTTATAATCTCTTTATATTTTTTTAGGCTTTCTGTTCCACCTGAATCTAAAGCCTGCCAGCCAGCAGGTATTTGATCAGATTTAACTATTCTACTTTCTGCATCTTCAGCAAAATCATCTGCAATAACTACATCTTCAGGAATTACAATATCTACACCTATCTTTTCAGCTTCTTCCATTAATTCTTTAGCTAATTCCACTTTATCTTCTTCTACAAGTGAATCTCCAACCTCATAACCCTTTGCTAAAAGGAAAGTATTAGCGATTCCACCTCCAACAATCAAATAATCAACTTTTTTTATTAAATTTTTAATTACATCTATTTTATCTGAAACTTTAGCTCCACCCATAATTGCAACAAATGGCCTTTCGGGATTTTCCATTACTTCTCCTAATGCATTTAATTCTTTCTGCATCAAAAATCCAGCAGCAGATGGTAAATATTCTGTTACTCCAACTGTTGTTGCATGTGCTCTATGAGCAGCACCAAAAGCATCATTTACATATAAGTCAGCAAGTGAAGCAAGAGCTTTTGCATATTCAGGATCATTTGCTTTTTCTCCTGCATGAAATCTGCTGTTTTCCAGCAGTAATACTTCTCCATTTTTCAAATTATCAGCAGCATTTTTTACATCTTCACCTATGCTGTCATCTGCTTTTTTAACTTCTTTGTTAAGTAAATTAGCTAATTCTTTTGCTGCAGGATCCATTCTTAAATCTTCCTTAACTTCTCCACCAGGTCTACCAAGATGAGAAATCAAAAGAACTTTAGCCTCTTCTCTAATTAAATATTCAATGGTAGGTAAAGCAGCTTTAATTCTTGTGGTATCAGTCACTTTTCCATCTTTAAGCGGAACATTAAAATCAACTCGAACCAGTACTTTTTTCCCTTTGAAGTCCATATCTTTAAGCGTTTTTTTCATAATTTCATACCTCCATCTTAATGAACCGAATCTTAAAATTAATTATTAATAATTAATTAAACTATTTTGAAAATATAATTATCTATTTCTACATAATAAGCGCTTATTTTGCAGAAAAATTCCAGGGACAGGAAAATCCTGACCCTGAAATTAATATATAATAACTTATAGTTTTAGTGTTAAGTCAACAACTCTATTAGTGTAGCTCATTTCATTATCATACCAGGAAATCACTTTAACCATGTTTCCATTAACTACCATTGTGGATTTTGCATCGACCATAGAAGATTCAAATTGTCCCATTATATCTCTGGAAACAAGTTCTTCTTCAGTATAGCCTAGAACACCTTTCATTTCACCTTCTGCTTTTTCTTTAAACATTGCATTTACTTCTTCTACTGTTACATCTTTGCCTAAAGTGAATACTCCATCTACACAAGATCCATTAGGTACTGGAACACGCATAGCCATACCATCAATTTTGCCTTCTAATTCTGGAAGAACTTTTGTTGTAGCAATTGCTGCACCTGTTGTTGTTGGGATAATATTTTCAGCAGCAGTTCTACCTCTTCTAATTTTTGAAGAAGGCATATCTAAGATACCCTGACTAGTTGTATAACCATGAATAGTAGTAATTAATCCTTTTTCAATACCAAATTCATCATTTAATGCTTTAGCTAAAGGTGCTAAACAATTTGTTGTACAGGATGCATTTGAAACGATGAGATCATCATCAGAAAGATCATCATTATTTACACCTAATACAATTGTATTATCAATTTTATCTTTTGCAGGAACTGTTAAGATAACTTTCTTTGCACCAGCATCAATATGTTTCATTAACTGCTCTTTATGACGGAATACACCAGTTGATTCGATAACTACATCGATATCATTTTCTTCCCAGGGAAGTTCAACAGGATCTTTAACAGCAGTTACTTTAATTTTTTTGCCGTTAACTACTAAATTGCCAGCTTCTACTTCAACTGTTCCGTTGAATCTTCCGTGTACTGAGTCATATTTAAGTAAGTAAGCTAAGTTCTCAATATCTACAAGATCATTGATTGCCACAATTTCTATATCTGCATCTCTACCTTCCACGAGTCTTAAATACCCGCGTCCAATTCTACCAAATCCATTAATTGCTACTCTTTTTGTCATTTAAAATTCCTCCTTTTGTGTTTGAAAAAATTAATAGTTTAGTTAATTTACTAAACAAAGAATTTAAGAAAATTAGTTAACTGCTGATTTTTAATTCGCCAGCCTTCCTCCGGCCTCACCCCCCTTAAGAGAGATAATCTTTTTGGCTGTAATTTCATCTGTAATTAAAATATCCTGGTATACAGGAGAAACAGCAGCAAGAATTGCTTCTGCTTTATCTTCTCCTCCAGCTACAACTATTACCTTATCTATATTTCTTAAATCATCAAGGTTTAAGCCAACACTTGTTGTTGAATGAATAATTTCTCCTTTAGCATTGAAATAAAAGCCAAATGCCTCACTAACTGCACCAGCTTTTAATAATTCCTTTATTTCTTCTCTGTTCTTACCCCTTCTACCAGCCATATCTTCTGCAGTTCCAACTCCATGTATCAAAATATTTGCTTTTTTTAAAATCTTTAGAGTTTTCTTTATGGTTGGCTCTTTGGTTATTCTATATATATTTTCCTCTGCCATATTATCAGGTATCTGAAGCAGGTGATAACTGCCGCCTAGTTTCTTTGCAAACTTAGCAGCTATAGTATTTGCCTGAATCTCAACACTTTCTCCAAGCCCACCTCTACCTGGTACCACAGTTATGTTTCTTCTTTCAGAACTATGTGTCATTTCTTGTGCAACCTGGGCCAGTGTTGTCCCGCCTGTTACAGCAAGTATGTCTCCATTTTTAATTTCCTGTTTTAAAAGCTGTGCTGCTGTTCTTCCAATTTCAGCTTTTATATTACCAGCAGGGACTGCTCCATTAACCAATTTTATTTTTTTGAGACCTAAAATATTCTTAAGTTTATTTTCAAGCTGACTGATATCTCTTAATTCTTTTATATATTCATCTAATTCTATCAAAAATCTTTCGCCAATTCTAGTAATTTGAGTACCAGCAGGACTAATCTCAATAAAACTATTTTTTTCAAAAAAATCCAAATCATTTCTAATCGTTCTCTCACTGAGGCCCAAAATTTTTGCAAGAGCTCTCCTACCTACAGGCTGATTATAATATATACCGCGTAATATGTTATATCTCTGCTGAGCTTTTTTTACTATTTCTGGTACGATTTTTTGCTGTACTTTAAATAGATTTTCCATGTTAAGCCTCCAAGTTGGAACGTTTTTGTCCAAATGGAACATAATTGTCCCGATACAGCCAAAAATAAAGCTGACTGAATATCAGCTGCTTAAAAAATTTGTACTTGTTTATTATGTTCACCATCTATATTATATCATCTATAAAAATTATTTCAAGTCAATTTATCATAATTTATCAAAAATATTCAATTTATTCTATAATTGATCTGCAATCTTTTTAATTCTTCGCAGCCTGTGGTTTACTCCCGACTTGCTCAAACCCAGAATTTCCCCAAGTTCTTTAAGAGAGGCATAAGGATTTTCTCTACGTATCTCTGCCATTTCCTGTAATCCACTTGTTAAAGTATCAAGTCCTCTCTCTCTTTCAATTAAACGGATATTTTCCAGCTGATCCATTGCAGCAGAAACTGATTTCTCTAAATTGGCTGTTTCAAAATTAACTCTTCTATTGACATTATTTTTTAATTCTTTAACTATATGATCATTTTCCATTTTAAGCATTGCCTGATGAGCCCCAATTATATTTAATATTTTAATGACATCAGAATAGCTCTTAAAATATATCACATAATTACCCTTATGTCTGGTCCGATGTGCCTTTAAATTGAATTTAGAAAGTAACAAACTCAGGTCATCAGCAAGACTCTCCCTCTCACAGCGGAATTCAAGATGGTATTCACTTTTGGGACTATTTACTGAAGCTCCAGCAAGAAACAGTCCTCTTAAATATGCCTGTGAAAGCTTTCGAGACTCCATATATTCTTCTTTAATATTAAATACTAATTTATTTTTTGGAGTTAAAAAGCCAAGCTCAAGTAAAAACTCTCTCACACCTGGTTGAGGGGTCACCAGTATCTCATATGTGCGGGTCAGGTTAAATTTTTTATCACGTCTAACTCTAATCTCAATATTAAAACCAAATCTATCTTTAATTAAAGAATAAATTCTTCTTGCTAAATTACCATGAAAAAGTTTCACTTTTACAGCAAGATGTTGATTTGAAATTTGAATTGACCCATCTACTCTGATAAGAGCAGATAATTCAGTAAGCTGTTCTTGATAATCCCCTCTATTTTTGCGTGTTAGTTCTTCCTTAACCTGATCAGTATATGACATATTAACACCTTCTCAATAAATAAATTATAAGTTTATATTTTATTTGATTAAGCTATAAATCAATTCCGCTAAAACTTGAGGGTCATGACGTAAATAGCTGTTTTTTTTCAACAAATCTGCTTCTATTATATTTAAACCGAGTTTTTTAAGCCTTTTGTGATCTATTTTAACTGAATATGCTCCTTCTTCCTCATATTTTTTCTGTAGTTCTGGAGAACCAGGCTGATTATTAACAATTATATGCTCAAATACTCCTGCTCCACAGTGATTTATTATTGCTTCAGCATGATCTGCCGCAGTATAATCATCTGTTTCACCGGGCTGAGTCATGACATTACAAACGTATATTTTCAAAGCATTACTTTTTTTTATAGAATCGACAATACCATCAACAAGCAAATTCGGTAAAATGCTTGTATATAGACTTCCAGGTCCAATTATTATCAGATCAGCATTTTCTATAGATTCTTTCACCTCAGGTGTAGTTTCTGCATTATCTGGAGCTAAAAATACTCTCTTTATTTTTTTATCATAAACAGGAATGGCAGATTCCCCAATTTTTTCTTCATCATCAGTATAAACTGCTCCCAGAGCTATATTCTTATTAGTAGCAGGCAGTACCTTACCTCGTATTGCTAAAATCTTACTTGAAGCTCGAACAGCCTCTTCAAAATCACCAAGAACTTCTGTCACTGCTGCAATATAAAGATTACCAAAACTATGTCCTTCCAATCCACCTTCAGATTGAAATCTGTGCTGAAATAATCTTTCCATTAGAGGTTCTCTATCAGCTAAAGCAACAAGGCAGTTCCTTATATCTCCCGGCGGCAAAATACCCATTTCATCTCTAATACGGCCGGAACTACCACCATCATCTGCTACAGTGACAACAGCTGTCAAATTATCGCTTTTCTTCTTTAATCCTCTTAATAAATTTGATAATCCTGTACCTCCACCAAATGAAACAATTTTTGGGCCTCTATTTGAACGCCTTTTTTCATATAATAGATCAAGTATTTCTGCATTTGGTGTAATATGGGTATTCAATTCATCTCTAATTTTAAGCAGAGAGTAATAAACGAGGGCAAAACCAAATAAAATTATAAAGACCGAAATGATTTTTACCGCAAGTTCAGATTGAAAAGCAAAAATAACATTTATTAATTCAACCAGTTTTGTTGAAAGATAAACGCTTAAATCAAAACCAAAAAGTGGTGTTATACCAATTGTGATAATAATAAAAGCAAATATAATCAGGACAAACCATCTTTTTACACCTAGACCCGGAGAAAACCATTTAGGCAGGTTCATAATTACACTTCCTTGCATAATATAATGAATTGAGTATCTTAGAAAAAATAAAAAATTATTTTTCTATATCACGATGTTCAATATTAATATTATAAGGCAGATCTTTTAAACTTTCTGCTAACTTTAATACAGTCGTTACAGAACGATGTTTACCACCTGTACAACCAAGTGCAATTGAAAGATGACTTTTTCCTTCATTTTTGTATTCAGGCAGTAAAAATTCAATTAAATCAAAAAACTTATTATAAAATTTATTAGTAACAGGCCATTTCATTACATAATTTTGAACAACTGTATCCTCACCAGTCTTATTTTTTAATGAATCTACATAATAGGGATTTGGCAGAAATCTTACATCAATTACTAAATCAGCATCTCTTGGTATCCCATATTTAAATCCAAATGATATAAGGCTAATATGCAGGGTGCTTTTATTTGTCTCTGCAAAATAACAGTTATTTAGTTCTTCCTGTAGTTCTGATTTTTTTAATTCACCAGTATCAATAATTTTTGTTGCCCGACCTCTAATTTCTTCAAGTATTTTTCTTTCCTGTTCTATTGCATCTAATATTCTTCCAGCTTCATCAAGTGGGTGTCTTCTTCTGCTTTCTTTATACCTTCTTATCAACACTTCGTTTGAAGCCTCCAAAAATAATACGTTGTAATTCAGATTTAAATTTTCCAGTTTTTCTAATTCTACAAAAAGCTCATTAAAAAACTCCCGCCCTCTAATATCGCTGACAAGAGCAATTCTATCTAAATCAGACTGTATACATAGTTCGGCAAACTTAGAGATTAAAGCAGGTGGAAGGTTATCCACACAAAAATAGCCTCTATCTTCAAAATAATTTAATGTAAGGGATTTTCCTGCACCTGACATACCAGTGATTAACAAAAATTCCATTTACAAACTAACTCCTTTCAGGCTGAGAATATTAGTATTAAATTTGTTTTAAAAAATATTTCTCTGGAGCTCTTATTATATTTAAAAAAGTAAGTTTACTTACCTTGACTGCCTTATTACCGTAAAAAACTTCAGGATTATTATTCAGTTTATCTAAAGTAGCTAGACCTAATGCATTATTTACAGAAAAAAATCTTTTGTAACCACTTAAACTATCAGGTAAAGCAAGATAATATTTTTTTAATCCAGCAGTATGTTTCTTCAAATCATCAAGCATAACTGAAAGTGCCTCTAATGCTTTATCTTTATATTTGGAATCAGAAAGTTTTTCTTCATTTATTCCTAATTCTTTTAAAGGCCAGAAATTTTTATTTCTGTTTTCGAGGTCATCTCTAATATCTCTAATCAAATTAATTTTCTGCAGAAATAGACCAGCATCAATAAAGTTTTCTTCTAAAACTTTTTTTCTATCTCCTTTAAGCTTTTTTTTGTAAATTATCAGTTCAGTTAAAAAACCTCCTACGGTTCCCGCTACATAATAACAGTACTCATCAAGTTCTGCAAAAGTTTCGACTTTTTTATCGAGATATTTCTGCATTCCATTATTCATCTCAACAAGCCATTTATGAGAAATCTGCTTAACCTTTAAATCAAAATTATCATATACTTCATATATTATTTCTATGTTTTTATTCAGCTTCTGAAGAGCTTCTTTTCCAATTAAATTGCTTTTTTCTTTAACAGCCTCAAAATCAGCTCTGCGGTCATAATCTTCTGGAGAAAAGATACGGCTTACCTTGTCCATCATATTTTTCTGGAGCTCCAAGTCTACTGGATATATCTCATCTTCAAAATTGTCAAGAATCCTATCCTGCAGATAGGTTAATAAAACCTCATCTTTTATTTCTTTATCCAGCATAGGAATTGTAAGAGCAAAACTTCTGGAGACATCTTTTAAAATTTCTCTTGAAAACTTCATTGGATTAGCTTTCATTGTTCCACCTCAAAGTCTTATTTGTTTTTTAAGTATTATACCACAAGTTCAGCTTAAATAATTATTTTTCAAAGCTTACTTTTTTTCTCTATAGTAATAAATTATTCCCATGATAAATATAATATAAATAATAAATAAAAGATCTGCAGTTCTACTAATATTATAAGTTTTTAAGTCTTCAGCCTCTTTACCTGCTGAACTTTTAACTGCAAATGAGGGTATTTCAGCAAATTCTTCAGTCAAAATTTCTCTTTGGCTCATACCTTCAGGGACAAGAATATCCATAACTCTAGGTATTTTATTTAAATCAAGTTCTGTTTCTGCATATATCTGCCAGGATCTTTTTTCCTCGCTAAAAGAGCGAAAATGATCATAGCCAAAAGGATCAAAACTGCCAATTAAAAGCACAAATTTGCTATTATCTAGTGAAGCAATTTCTGATTTTGAAATTTTAATATCTATTGTATTATTCTCAACAGAAACTTCTGCTGTATCAGCCTCATATGGATCTTCTGCAGAAATCTCACTTAAGTCAAATACTGCTCTTGCTGTGCTGTCAGGATTAAAAATCCTTACCCACCAGCCGCTAATTTTTAAAAATTTATTCCAACTAAAATCTTCTTCAAAAGAAATATTTGCCCCTTTATAAAAAGGAGTGCTGTTTCCCCCCTGGTCATTATCAATATAAAGTTCAAGCAGGGGAAGTGAAAATCCATATTTTGCATTCCAGGGATCAGTTAGATTGCTGAATTTAAATTTAAAGAGATATTCATTATCAGATTCTAAAATTGTAAAAACTCTAATATCAAAAAGATTACCCTTGTTTTGAAAAATTTCATTTTGTGGATATTGATAAGTACCCGGACCAAAATCATCTTTTCCAGCATCTCGGTAATTATAAATAACATCATAATCCACTTCTGCTGCATTAACACCTGTAAAGAACAGAAATAAAATTAAGATAATAATAAAAATTATTATTATTTTCTGTCTAAATTTTCGCATTAATAATGTCATTATAAAATCACCCTAACTTAATTTATATATATATTTTACTTCTTTCTCATAATATTTTCGGTAAAATCAACAGCAGCATTATACCCCATCGTTTTCATTCTGTAGTTCATTGCAGCTACTTCTAAGACAAGGGCCAGGTTTCTACCTGGCTTTACAGGAATCACGATTTCATCTATCTTTAAATCCATAATTTCAGTTTTATTATCATCAAGCCCTAACCTTTCATATTCTTCATTTTCACGCCATCTTTCTAAACGCACTGTAAGATCAATAGGTGAAGAATGTTTTACAGAACCAGCACCAAAAAGATTTTTTACATTTATGATTCCAATTCCCCGCATTTCTAAAAAATAACGAGCATTTTCTGGAGCAGTACCAGAAAGATGGAGTTCACCAATTTTTTTGATTTCAATTATATCATCTGCAACAAGGCGGTGTCCACGTTTAACAAGTTCTATCGCTGTTTCACTTTTACCAATTCCACTTTCACCTCTAATTAAAACACCAATTCCATATATATCAACAAGCACTCCATGAATAACCTTAACAGGTGCAAGCTTTTCTTCAAGATAGTTTAACAGCATACTGCTAAACCTAGTGGTTGATGTCTGTGTTGACAAAATAGGAATATTTTTTTCCTCAGCTCGCTCTATTAGATACCCAGGAACATCCTCACCTCTGGCAATGATAATACAGACTGGATTAAAATCAACATATTCATCTATCCTCTGGTAAAACTCTTCTTCATCCAGCCCCCTTAAAAAGGACATTTCTGTTGTTCCCAGCAAATTAATTCTTTCTGGATAAAAATGTTTCCAAAAACCTGCAAGTTCTATTCCTGGTCTTTTTATATCACTGACTTCTATCTCTCTCTTTATTCCACAGCGGCCGGCTATGATATCAAGATCAAATTTATTAAAAATATCAAGTACAAGAACTTTATCATCTTCAATCATGAGCAATCAACCTGTCTTCCATTGCAACAGCAACTGCGCCCATCAGACCAATATCTGACCCTAATTCCGATTCTCGTACTTCAACTATTTCTAATGGCCCAGGAAGAGCTATCTCTTCCATTTTTTCTATAGCTTTATCTAGAAATAAATCAGAGGCCTTCATTACTCCTCCACCAAGTACAATCATTTCTGTATTAAAAATATTTACAAAATTGCCAAGTCCAATACCAAGATAAAATGCTGCAGTATCAAAAATTTCCTGAGCTGTTTTATCTCCTCTGTATGCAGCCTGAGCACAAATAACAGCATCTATATCTTCTATTTTATTATCTGCAAGTTCTAAGATTACTCTACTTTTACCAGCTTCAGCTGCTTCTCTGGCCATCCTGCCAATTGCAGTTCCTGAAGCAAAAGACTCCAGACATCCATGATTACCACATCCGCAGAGAGGCCCATCAGGATCTATAACTGTATGTCCTAATTCACAGGCATTATCATTAACACCTGTAAATAATTTTTTATTAATTACTGCTCCACCACCAACACCAGTAGAAATTGTTAAATATACCATGTTGTCAACTTCTCGCCCAACTCCAAACCATTTTTCGCCTAGTGCAGCAGCATTTGCATCATTTTTTAAGATTGTATTAATATTCAATTTTTTTTCCATTTTAGCTTTTATCGGCACATTTTTCCAGGGAAGATTAGAATTCTCGATAATTATTCCTTTTTGAGAATCTAGCGGTCCTGGACTACCTATACCTAGTGTTTTTACATCTTCTCGACTTAACCCAGTTTTATGAAGAACATCCTCAACTGTTTCAATCATATTTGCAATTATTTTTTCTTCACCTAAATCAGCTTCTGTTTCTCTGCGAGAGCGGGCTAAAATTTTACCATTTTTATCTGAAAGACCTGTAAGTATTTTGGTCCCTCCTAAATCCAAACCAAGATAATATTCTCTCATTAATAAAATCTCCTCTCTTCAAAATCGATATTAGTATTTAGCCAGCATTTCTTTGCTTCCTTTTAATATCAGTGTACCTATAATTCCAATAAAAGCTGTTGGAATACCTATTCCTAAAACAGCTAAAATTAAAGTTATTAATAAAATAAATAAAAACCAGAATAGAGAAAACGCAATATTATCAAGGCTGATAATTAAAGCATTTTTTAATATATCTTTTAAATTTTTATCCTCCTGAATAACAAGCAGTGACCATAGATAAGCCTGGTAAATACTAAAATAAATTAATAAATAAGCAAATAGAAAAGCAAATGCAAGCAGCCATAAATTTTCCTGACCTTTTAAGAGAAAAAAACGCAAATCAATAATAAATACAGCATAGACAATTATTGAAGCAAAATACATAAAAATACTTTTCCAAAAAACCCTTTTAAAATATTTATAAAGAATTATAGTTGAAAATTCTTTATATTCTAAAAGCCGATTAACAGCATAAAGAGCTGTCAAAAAAGTTGGTCCTAAAAAAAATAATGGAATTAAAAGCATAATAAACCAGCCTGTTGAAACTGAAACTAGAGCTATCAACAAAAGCAAAAATGTAACAATAAACCATACCAAACCCAATATAACAAATTTAAATAAATGTTCATAAAAATTTTTAAATGTATATTTCAAAACTGAAAATATTTCCAAGGAGATCCCTCCAAAAAACAAAAGTCTTTGGATAATAATGCTCTAATATATCAAGAAATTAATATTTATGTTCTCAATAATTATAACATAAATAACTCAAAAAGTAGAATTCAAGGCTGTTATAACTGCTATTCTATTCAAGAAATCAAGAAAAATCTAGTGCAAGATCAAAATATTGTTTTAAATATTTTGCTACACCGAGTTCTATATGACTTTGAGCTATATCATCTGCAGATTCACGTAATTTTGGATGGGCATTTTCCATAGCTATACCCCTGCCTGCCCATTCAACCATTGTAAGATCATTGAGTCCATCACCAAAAACCATAATTTCTTCTCTTTTTATATTATATTGATCAGCTAATTTTTTAAGAGGTTCTGCTTTAGATATTCCTTTTTTTGTGATTTCAATAAATGAAGGATAAGAACCAGAAATCTCGATCTCATTTGAAAAATTACTGGATAAAAATTCAACAATTTCTTTTTGAATATCTTCATCTTCTTCTATTATCAGCATTTTTGTTGGCCCTTTATCCATAAAACTATTCAAACTACCTACAGTTTGAGCTACTACTCCAGCAATATGTTCATATTTTTTGGTATATTCATTTTTTTCGGAAACATAAAGAGTGTCATCTAAAAATGCCTGCAGATAATAGCTGCTCTTTTCTACTTTTTTGCTAATTTTATCTGCTACAGAAAATGGTATAGGCGAATGATATATCTCTTTATTTTGAACAGGGTTCATTACCAGTGCACCATTATAAGTAATTACTGGGTCAGTCATTTCTAATTTATCAATATGTGGTTTAGCAGAAATATACATTCTACCTGTAGCAACAAGTGTTTTGATGCCTTTTTTCCTTACAGCATCAACAGCTTCTATAGTTTTTGCATGTAGTTGATGATCACTATCTAAAAGCGTACCATCTAAATCAAAAGTAATTAATTTTATTCCCATTTTTCCCCACCTTTTCATATGAAAACAGCCGGGTTTCCCCGGCTCATTTCTAAAATTTTAATATAATAATAAATTAATCCATAAATTGAGCTGAAAAAGTATGGACCTCTTTTTTTATGTCTTTTAATTTTTCTTCATCATCAAGATTCTTTAGAGCCTCAAAAATAAATTCTGCTATTTTACCCATATCTTCTTCTTTCATGCCAATAGTTGTAACAGCTGGAGTTCCAATTCTGATACCACTTGTTACAAAAGGGCTTTTTGTTTCAAATGGAATTGTATTTTTGTTGACTGTAATTCCCACTTTATCTAAAGCTTCTTCTGCTTCTTTACCAGTAATTTTCATATTAGTTAAATCAATAAGAATCAGATGATTATCTGTACCACCAGATACCAGCCTCATACCATAACTTTTTATTTCTTCAGCTAATCTTCTGGCATTATTAATAATCTGCTGCTGATAATCTAAAAATTCATCACTTAAAGCTTCTTTAAAAGAAACAGCCTTTGCTGCAATAATATGCATTAATGGACCTCCCTGAATACCAGGAAAAATTGCTTTATCAACTGCCTTAGCATATTTTTCTCTGCAGAGAATCATACCACCTCTTGTTCCACGTAAAGTTTTATGAGTTGTAGTTGTTACAAAATCAGCATATAGAACTGGATTAGGATGTAAATCTGCAGCAATTAAACCAGCAATATGGGCCATATCAACCATAAATAAAGCTCCTACATCATCAGCAATTTTTTTAAATCTTTTGAAATTAATTACTCTTGGATAAGCACTTGCTCCTGCTACAATCATATCAGGTTCATGTTCTTCAGCTAAATTTCTAACCTGTTCATAATTTATTATCTCTTCATCTTTTGTAACACCATAATGAATAAAATTATAGTAGTCTCCTGACATGTTTACAGGACTTCCATGAGTCAGGTGGCCGCCGTGAGTTAAATCCATTGCCAAAATTGTACCACCAAGAGGAATTTGTGAAAAATATACTGCCTGATTAGCCTGAGAACCAGAATGGGGCTGAACATTAACATGTTCTGCACCAAATAGTTCTTTTGCTCTTTTAATAGCAAGTTTTTCAGCCTTATCGATAACTTCACAGCCACCATAATATCTTCTTCCTGGATAACCTTCAGCATATTTATTTGTCAATACAGATCCAGCTGCTTCCATAACAGCTTTACTAACAAAATTTTCTGAAGCAATCAGTTCAATGTTTTGCGACTGCCTTTTTTCTTCCTCTTTAATAATATCTGCTAGTTCAGGGTCTACCATTTTCAGTTCATCCATACAGGGTTCATCTCCTTATTAGTAGGTACCAAATACCATAATCATGATTATGGGCTCCGGTTATAATTAAATTTCTTTATTATATTTTATCAAAATTTACTCCTGATAATCAAATAAATATTTATGTATATAGATTCAAATAAAAATATTAAAGTAAAAAGTGGATAATAATACTTAATATTTACTTAATTGCTGTTTTATAAAGAAAAAGACCGGAGTAAGCACCCCGGTTTTTTTCAAAATATCAATTTACGCTGGGCTGATTGCATCAACAGGACAAACAGATACACATGCTCCACAATCTATGCATTCATCAGCATCTATTACATATTGTGTATCACCTTCACTAATACACTCTACAGGACATTCTGGTGCGCATGCACCACACATAATACAATCATCAGAAATTACATGAGCCATTATTGTTCACCTCCTGAGATTCATCATTATCAATTAGTTTTTGTAAAAGTTCACAAAACTATTATAACCAGCATATAACTAATTGTCAACTATTTTACAATTTTCTTTATAGAGATATTTTCATAACTAAAAAAGTATGATTTAACTGCTTAAATACTTATTAAAAACTATATTCTAAAGCAAATGAACTATAATCATTATTTTCAAACTGACCAAAGGTGGTATCTGCATCTCCTTCATATATCTTATGAGCAAATATTAAGTTTAAGTCCTGCTGAATTTCATAGTCAACTTTTGCCTCTAGACTGTAGTCATTGTCTCTCAGATTGTATACCCAGGTTAACTTAGGAATGATTTTTTCGTTTTGATAACTATCTTCTAAAACTACGATGGCTCGATGACTGCTGTATTCTCCATCATCTCTGTACTGTAAATCTAAGTTATTAGAATCAATTTGATCATCATCAAATATTTTTTCTCCTGTAAATTGAATGTTTAAATTTAAATTACTAAGTTCAAGATCTTTATCTCCACCAATAATCCAGCCAATTTTATTGTTTCTAACTCTTGGATTATTACCATCTGTATCATCTGTTCTATAATAAGCAAGCTCAAAACGGCTGTTAATTCCTGCAATTACTCGGGCCAGCTCGAAGCCAAATATATCTACCTCATCATAATGCAGCTCTGCCTGATCTAAAAGTAGATCAAAATCCTGCTGATTATTAATTTCACCTTCAAAAAATCTTTTATCATAACTTGGTTCTCTCAGATAACCCTTATAATAACTGAAGCCATAATCTGTTCCACCTCTGCTGTCGGTAAAGCGTAAACCAAACTGATTATCTTCTTCTTTAAAAGCGTTCTTTACTTTATTGATTATTTCTTTTTGCTCATATCCTAGAGAAGCTGAAATTTGATCAAGAGTTAAGCCCTCAGCTGCTAAAGGATTAATTACCCAATTACCGAGTGGGCTATCTGGGTCATCTGCTGTTTTATCTGGAGTGAATTCTGGAGTGTAGACAAATTCTAAATTCGCACTACCACCGCGAAAATACCTGTCAATTTTGATCATCTCTTCTCCAATCTGTCTGTCAAGATAATCAGGATTGATAAAATCACTTAAATCTTCTCCATTTAAATTATCAACAACATGCACCTTATCACCTTTACCCCAGACAAGGCGATTTTTACCAATGAGATAATTATATTTATCACCATAATATTTATAATAAAGCTCATTAAACTCTATCTGATCTGCTGCACCAATTTGATAATCCATTAAAATCTTAAATTGATGTTTATCTCCCGGATAAATAAGATCCAGTTCCCCTTTTAAATTTTCCTCAATATCTCCATCTGAAAAAATCCTAAACTCAGGATATATATTTCCACTAAGAGAAGTCTTTGTTTTTTCACCACTGCTGTAAAAACTACCCCCACCAAAATCCTGTGCTGCAGCATTTATGCTAAATATGAGCAGTAATACAGCTAAGAATAAAGCGGTATTATTTTTGGATAACATCATTAGTAACCTCCAATTTTAAATTTATATATCATTATTTTTCTCAACTTATCTACCTGTTTCTAAAAACTGCTGAGTAAATAGCTTATCACTTACATCCGTATTATATTCAATTAGATAATTACCATCCCGCTGTTTAACATACATCACTGTACTGTGGCCTGTATCTAAGTTTTCCATCTTTGTAGAGAAAATAGTCCAGATGCCATTTACCTTTTTTATATTCTGTTCAACTATCATTTCCTTATAAAGATCTCCTGTATCTTTATCATACATTTCTAATTTCACCGGAATATAATGTTCTTTTGTAATCCAAGAAATTGTCTTTTTATACTGTTCTTCTTCAGGATTCTTAGGCAGAGCCTCTATAACATATGTTTCATAATTACCTAAATCTTCTTCTCTTAAAAGTTCATATTCAAAATCATCAATATTCCTTGATTTCAAATCATCATATGTGAAATCAGAACCCATAAATGAACTGCTTCCCTGAGAACCAGAAATCCTGCGCACCCTTCCTAGATCAGGCAGATAAATCCACTGGTCATCATCAGCATCTTCATTTTCCTTCTGCAGAAATCTTGTATCTTTTACAGATGAAGGTTCATAAAAGACCATTACAGATTGATTTAGATCAGAATTTTTTTCCTGTTTTTTAGACCACACTTCAATAACCCTTTCTCTCACTTCACCATTTTCATCAATTAAATCCATACCCATAAGTGCATGTCTTGTATCTCCAGTCTCTCTGTCATCTACTTCTTCCATTACTTCTCTACCAGTAACTGCTGAAACACTAAAACTAAAAAATAAAATTAACACAGCAGCCATTAAAATCAACTTATTATTTTTAAATAAATTTCTTAACATAATTATTACCTCCAATTATTATAGTTCTTTTTTTATAAACTTAGGTTCAAAAATATTTAAAAGCACAGGTAGTATCGTTAGTGCTCCTATAGATGATGTAAACATCGTCACTGCAATCAGCAGTCCAAGATAAACAAGCGGATAGAAATTAGAGAAAACAAGTACTAAAAATCCAGCAGCAACAGAAATTGCATTAAATATAACTGCTTTACCTGTTGAAGTTAATGTTCTTTTACTTACTAAAAACAAATCTTTTTCTTTTTGAATTTCTCTATTATAACTGTGTAGAAAATGAATAGTATAATCTACACCAATACCTATTGCGATAGAAGCTACCATAGCTGTTCCAACATCTAGTTTTATACCAGTATAACCCATCAATGCAAAGTTAATAATTAAAGAAAAAGCAAGTGGTATAATCCCATATAAACCAGCAAGCAGTGATTTGAATGAAAAAGCTACAATTATAAAGACTACAACAAAAGAAATTAAAATACTTCTAATCTGACTGCTAATAATTAAATTATTAGCTGCAAGTGCCATTCTAGCATTACCAGAAATAGTTGTTTTATAACCTTCTGGGAAATTACTATCAGCATAATTTACAAGCTCTTTTCTTACTCTGTCAGCTGTAATGGTACTTGGTGTATTAAGCTGAATAATTATTTGAGCCTTATCGGGCTCTAAAGAATCATTAATCAAATCATCAACACTTCCTGAATACAATAATAGGTATTGAGATATTAAATTTTGTAGGTTTTGCTCAGATTCAGCACCATATTTTTCTTTATTAGCTGGTATTTCATAATATTGAGCTGCTTTATAATTCATCTCTTTATTTAGAAGCTCAATTAACTCGTCACCACTTATATTACTTTTTTCTGCTCTTCTAAGTGCCTGATTCAAAAAGATGAGAAAATCAAGTTCAGAAAGACTTTTTTCTTGATCAGGGCCAGAAATAATAGATTTATTACCATTCTCATCCTGTTCTACATCATTTTCTGTATCTGTTTCACCATAATAAAAACTAGTCTGAGAAGTACTTTCAGATTCATCTTCGTCTGACTGATAAAAGCTTTTGGCCGAATCATCTTCATTTTCAGATTCACCCTCTTCATTACTTTGATAAAAACTGTCTGTTTGAGGTGATTCATCAGCACTAGAACTGCTTTCAACATTTTCTTCCTGCTCTAAAATTTCTTCTGGATAATGCATTACCTGATTCATCCGCTTAATGAAATCAGCAATAGAATACATCTTCCCTACTTCCGAAAAATCATCAGATATATATTTCTGCATGTTATCCATTTCTTTAAGTATATTTGGATTATTTAAGCTGCCTCTACCTTCACCTTCAATCAGAACATTCATAATTGTAGTGCCGGCAAAATTATTGTTAATAAATTTATCTGAGATTCTAATTTCACTGTCTTCTTTAAACATTTCTATAAGTGGTGTATCAATAATTATCTTGTTCAGTCCAAAGAAAGATAAAACAACTATGACCAAAACAAAAATCAATATATAAAACTTTCGCTTACTGTAAAAATGATGTAGATCAGTTATTATTGACTCAAAATGTTCAGGCTGTTGAAAATCTCCAGCATTTTTATTCTTTTTATATTGATAAATAATTAAAAGAAGTGAAGGAATTAAAAATAAAGCCACCAAAAATGCAGCTGTAATACCTACTGCAGTAAAAATACCAAAACTCCTTATAGGAACAATCTCACTAGAAGCAAGAGATCCAAAACCAACTGCTGTTGTTAAAGCAGCCAGAAAAACTGGTTTACCAAGTTTATTCATAGTTTTAATCACAATTTTTTTGTGCTCAGATTCATCTATGTTTTCATTATAGTCAGAAAGATAATCATAATAATGGCTTAATATATGAATACCATAAGCACTACCCACTGCAATTAATAAAACTGGAATAACTGTTGAAACTAAAGTTAAGTTAATACCCAGATAAGCCATCAAACCAACTGCCCAGATACTGCTAATTGAAACAGTTATTAAGATCAATATTACAGGTAATATTTTATGAAAAAAGAAAAACAATGTAAGGATTAAAATAATTATCACAAAGGGTATTAATAACTTAATATCCTGCAGCATGCTGTCTCCCATTCTTACATTTATAGCAGCAGCACCCGCAATATGTGTTTCAAATCTATTATTCTCATAGTTTGCTGTAATATTTTCTATTTTATAATATACCTCACTCTTTTGTTCTGGATTTAAACCTTCATCAAGTGTTATCAAGATCTGACTAGCCTTAAAATCATCTGAATAGAGGTTATTTCTATAAAAATCCCAGCTTATCAATTTTTCTTTAATTTTAAATTTATCCTCTTCTGATTCAGGCAGATCTTTTACTAATTCTTCGACCAGCATTCCTTCTGAAGTTCCCTCAATAAAATCTACATTGGTAATTGAAGTTACTTCATCAACTCTACCAATCTGTTCTAACTGCTTAGTTAAACTATTTATTTTTTCTATATTATTTTTATCAAATATTGTTCCTTCATTAAGACTAAAAGAAACAACAAGGTTTCCTGTTTCTCCGAAAATATCCTCAATTTTTCTATTACTCTCTTTAGATACATGATCATCAGGTAAAAATACTTCAATATCATTATTAATTTCTACTTTTGGAATTTGAAAAAGAAAAAATAATGTTATAATAGTAATAAATGTTATTATCCATTTATTGTATTCTAATATTTTCTTCATAAAAAACCTCCATCTAAGCTATGTTATTTCGTTAATCACAATATTATACATTTTTTTTAATGTTTCTATCACTTTTTTCTGATCTTGATTAGAGATTTTATTATCAAAAATATCAAACCATTTTTGATAAATATCATCTATAACAGACTCCATTTCTTCTGCTTTTGGAGTCATGAAAATCAAATTAATTCTTTTATCCTCAGGTGAAGATTCTTTTTTTAAATATCCTTTTTTAAGTAAAGTGCTGACTGACCGAGAGACAGTTGCCTTATCAACTGCTAAATTCTCTTTTAAATTTTGCTGACTTATTCCATCTCCATCTTTATAAATATAAAATAACAGATTGGCTTCACTGTGATTTAAATTATAAGATTCTAATCTCTCATCAACAAATTGATCATGATGTTTGTAAAGTTTTGCTATCCATTTTCCAATTGGTTCATTTATTTGCATTAATATCACCTCTTTTTAATTGCAGCTGCAGCAATCTATAAATAGAATAACACATTTTAGTTGCGCTTGCAACTAAAATTATAAAAAAAATAACCCCTCTCTTAAAGGGGCTATTTGAAATAATTATTACTTAGACTGCTTCATTTTTAGGTGAGCTGTATTCTATATCCATTGCAAAGTCAACTACACTGAAAATCACCACTGCTGCCGCTGTATTTAATCCAGCTGCAGGTAAAACAACAGTTGTAAATAAAATACCAAATGGAGCCGGTAGACCAACTAAAAAAGTTGCTATACCTAAAAATAAACTTCCACTAATTATTGTGCCAACTGCTGTAGTAATTCCAGCAGTAACTCGTTTTGAGGCAAATTTAGTGATTAAAGGTATCAAATTGTAAACTATTACAAAAGTAAGTAATTTGTCTACTATATTTGGTATCTGTCCCCCCGGAAAAGTAGTGGTTAAAGCTGTGAATAAACCTGTGGATAAAGCTACTAAAAAACCAAGTTTAATATCCCTTTTAATAATCAGAATAATAAACATCATGGTTAAAGTAAGATCAGGTTTCATTCCCATAACCAATGGAGGTGTCAAACTCCTCAAAATCATTGCAACTGCCACCAACAAAGCCGCCTGTGCTAAATCTCTAATACTCATCTCAACTAATCTCTCCTTTTTATTTATTTGCTATTCTCAACTAAGCTAAATTTTTAAAAATAAAATTAATTATACATTATTGGACTTCCTCTACATCCATTGCAATATGAACAACACTAAATACAATAACAGCTGTTACTGTATTGACTGCTGCTGCCGGAAGTACTACTGTAGTAAATAATACTACAAATGGTCCAGGAAGACCAACAATTAAAGCTGCTGTTCCAAGAAAAATTATACCACTTATTATAGTTCCTAATCCTGTTATAATACCTGCTGTTACTCTGTGAGGCATTAAATCAATTACATATGGTATTAGTGGATAAACTATTAAAAATGTCAATAATTTATCAACAATATTAGCTATCTGTCCACCAGGAAAACCAGTTGTCAGTGCTGTAAATATACCAGTCGAAACTGCAACTAAAAACCCTAACTTGAAATCTCTTTTGATAATCAATAAAATAAACATCATCGCTAAAGCAAAATCAGGTTTCATTCCCATAACAAGTGGTGGAAAAAAAGCGTGTAAAATAAATCCAACTGCAACTAATAGAGCTGCTTGTGCTAAATCTTTTGTACTCATCTAAACTCATCTCCTTTTTTTGTCTGCTAAACTCATCTTTTCTCAACTCAACTAAGATTTATAAATCTTTTAGATTGATATTATTATATATTATATGCAAATTTATGTCAAAATTATAAATAGAAAAATCTATCTAAATCAATTGATAATAAAGGGTATTCTAATTATATCAAGAAATTATATATAAGAAAAATTATAAGGTGATAAAAATGAAAGTAAGGAAAAAAATGTATTTAATTTTAACGTTAATTCTTTTTTATTTATTCAGTTCTGCTGTATTCAGTACAATTGTTTTTACAGTAGACAACACAGCTAGGAAAATTGATTATAGAGTTATAAATACTTATCCACATGACAGAAATTCCTTTACTCAGGGCCTTGAATTATACGATGGTTATTTATATGAAAGCACAGGTCTATATGGCCGTTCATCTCTAAAAAAAATAGACCTTAAGACAGGTGAAGTCTTAAAAAAGATAAACTTAGATGAAAAGTATTTTGGGGAAGGTATTACAATTTTAAATAATAAAATTTATCAGCTAAGTTGGCAGAATAATACCATGTTTATCTATGATCTTGAGTTTGATTTACTTAAAAAAGTTAATTATTCTGGTCAAGGATGGGGGCTAACTAATAATGGAAAAAATCTGATGATGAGTAATGGTAGTGAATATATTTATTATAGAGATCCTGAAACCTTTGAAATAACAAAAATAATTAAAATCACATTTGATAATAAAGCTCTTAAAAATATAAATGAACTTGAATACATTAATGGTTATATTTATGCAAATCTTTGGGGTAAGGATATCATTGTTAAAATAAATCCAGATTCTGGTGAAGTAAAAGCCTATCTCGACCTGAAAGATATTTTAGATAAAGATAAGTATGATTATAAAATAAATGTATTAAATGGAATTGCCTATCTTGAGGAAAGAGATCATCTTCTAATAACAGGGAAATTGTGGCCAAAAATATTTGAAATTGAATTAATAAATATGAGAGGAGATTAAAAATGAATCCAAAAAAGAAATATTATCAAAAGAAAGCGGAAAATATCATCAAAAACTTTGAAAAACGGAATATAAAAGCTTTTTACTGCCCGAGTGCAGAAAAAGCATCAGCAAAAATATTAGAAATTATAGAAGATAATTCTTCAGTTTCCTGGGGTGGTTCTATGACTTTAGAAGCGATAAATATTTTTGATAAACTGAAAAATAGAAATCTTGAATTACTTGATAGGTCTAAAGCTAAAAACTCGAAAGAAAAAGAAGAGATTTATCACAGAGCATTAAATACTGATTATTATTTAATGAGTTCTAATGCAATAACTCAATCTGGGAAACTTATAAATATTGACGGCACAGGTAATAGACTGGCTGCTCTCATATATGGACCTAAAAGTGTGATTATAGCAGCAGGTATGAACAAAGTTGTTATCGATGAAGAAACAGCACTCAAAAGAGTAAGAAACCAAGCTGCTCCTGCAAATGTAACCCGCTTAAATAAAAACACTCCCTGTGCAGAAACCGGATACTGTCATGAATGTCAGGTAGATGATACTATCTGCTGTCAAACAGTTATTACAAGAAGATCGGGCAGCAAAAATAGAATCAAAGTTATTTTGATTGGTGAAGAATTAGGCTATTAATTAAGCTCTCCCCAGTAAAATCAGCTGCATGTAATCTCTTAATTGTATTTATATAATATCGTGTAGTGTAATTTTTTAACTGAAAATTTAAATAGACTATGATAAATTTTTAATATGTAATGTTAGATTAATGGGGAGGTTTTAATAATGAATACTAAAACACTAGAAAGATTATACAATAATCCACATGAAAAAAATATTGATGGTAATTTTCAATTTATTCTTTTTGGTGGTACAGGTGATTTGGCACATAATAAGATAATGCCAGCTTTTTATAATCTTGTAGAAAAAGATATACTACCTCAACATTTTACACTCCTAGCAACAGGACGCAGATACAGCTCAAAAAAAGAATATCTTGATGCTATTTATGATTCACTTAATAGTAAAAAAAAGGAAGTAGACAATAGAGTATGGCAGGTGCTTTCAGACAATATAGAGTACTTCGAATTGAATTTTAAAGATGATAATGATTTTATGAAGCTAAAAAAATACTTTGCAGACCAATCGAAAAATAATAAAATTTACAATAGAATTTTCTACATGGCTACAGCACCTGAGTTTTTTGGTGAAATTGCTGAAAAACTCAAAAAATTTGATCTGCTTAATGTAGGTTTTGAAGACAATGATTCTAAGCTTGTAATTGAAAAACCTTTTGGTCATGATCTAAAATCAGCTGAAAAACTGAATAATACATTAACAAATATTTTTCAAGAAAAAAATATTTATCGTATTGATCATTATTTAGGTAAAGAAATGATCCAGAATATAATGGTAATCAGACTCAGCAATCCAATTTTTCGCTCACTCTGGAACACTGGAGAAATAGATAATATTCAAATATACATCAATGAGTCCGAAGGGGTTAAAGATAGAGGTAAATATTATGATGATGCAGGTGTAATCAAAGATATGTTCCAAAACCACATGCTGCAAATTCTTTCTTTAATAACTATGGAAGAGCCTGATGATCTCAGCTCAAAGTCAATATCTACAAGAAAAGTTGAAGTTTTAAAAGAACTTTCTAAAATTGATATCGAGAGTATAGATGAGCACATTGTTAGAGGTCAATATATTTTCAATAAATATGGAGATGATGAGATTAAAGCATATCAGGATGAAAAAAATATACCTGATGATTCTGAAACTGCAACTTTCATTGCATTAAAATTATTTTTAGATAATGAGCGATGGAATGATGTACCAATCTATCTTAAATCTGGCAAAAGACTTAAGAAAAAAGAAGCGGGGATTGCAGTTGAGTTTAATCATGATTTTCATAACTCATATTCTGAAAATAGCGAAGTGCAGAGTAATCTCCTTAAAATAATGATCCAACCTGATGAAGGAGTATCTCTTCGTTTTAATACAAGAAAACCAGGAAGTAACAATAAAATAGTACCTGTAGAGATGGAGTTCTGTCACAGTGCTCATCAGCTATTTAACTCACCTGAAAATTACGAAGGTTTAATTCATGATATGATAGAAGGTGACAAAACTCTCTTCACCAGCTGGGAAGAAGTATATTATTCATGGAAGTTCATCGATAAATTTCAGACAAAGTGTAATAATGAAGATTTAAAACTTTACAAATATCCAGCATTAAGCAAAGGACCAGAGGCTGCAGATGAACTTCTTAAAAATGATGACAGAATCTGGTGGGATTAATAAATTGAATAAAGATAATTTTGAGGGGGCAAATTTATGTACGATATTTCAATGACAATTCAAAATGATATGCTTGTTTATAAAGGTAGAGATGAAATAAGACCAGAGATTAATGCTTATAGAGATTTTTCAAATGGTGATGTTCATGAAAGCGAATTAAAGATGCCGCTTCATACTGGTACTCATCTTGACGCACCACTGCATATGCTTGAAGATGGTGCAGACAGCAGCATATTTTTTGCAGAAAATCCATTTTATAAAGCTCAACTTTTAGATTTAATGCACATTGAAGACAAAATAACAGCAGATAATCTAAAAAAATTTGATATTGAAGAAAATACCTTTTTATTATTAAAAACTAAAAATTCAAGACCTGGATATTTAGAAAACACTCCGGAAAAATTTATCTATTTAGAACATTCAGGTGCTGATTATTTGCTCAATAATAATATAAAAGGTATTGGAATAGATTCAAACGGTATTGAAAGAGATCAAGCTGAACATCCTACTCATAAAAAATTATTGAAAAATGATGTAAAAATTTTAGAAGGTATCAGATTAAATAATGTACCTGAGGGTAGATATGTGCTCCTCCTCTCTCTGCTCAAAATAGCAGAAAGCGATGGAATCCCGGCCAGGGCATATTTATTTGAAAATGGAGAGATTGATGTGCTTCTAGAAGCTATTGACAGGAGGTAATTAGTAATGGGAAAATATGAAATTGCTTTAATTGGACTTTCAGTAATGGGACAGAATCTTAGTTTAAATATAGCTAAAAATCATTCTATTGCTGTTTATAACCGGACAAGCTCTAAAACCGAAAATTTTATGAATAATAAGGTTAAAAATGAAAATATTAAAGCTACTTACAGTATCGAAGAGCTGCTTGATTCTCTTGAAAAACCAAGAAAAGTAATGCTGATGATAAAAGCTGGTAAACCCGTTGATTTAGTAATAGAAGAACTTAAACCTCATCTTGAATCAGGAGATATTATTATTGATGGAGGCAATTCATACTTTGAAGATACAAATCGCCGTAATAAAATATTAGCAGAAGATGGCATTCACTATCTGGGTGTCGGTATCAGTGGTGGAGAATACGGAGCTTTACACGGTCCTTCTATAATGCCTGGTGGTGATCAAGAAGCATATGCTGAAGTTGAAAAAATATTCGAAGATGCAGCTGCTAAAACAGAACATGGAAACTGTGTAAGCTATCTCGGACCAAATTCTGCTGGACATTATGTAAAAATGGTCCATAATGGTATAGAATACGGAATTATGGAATCCATAGCTGAAGTATATGATTACATGCGGAAGGTTATTAAATTAAACCCTGAAGAAATGAGCAGAGTTTTTGCTGATTGGAATGAAGAATTTAAATCATATCTTATCGAGATAACAGCTGAAATACTACAAAGAGATGATTTAGAAACAGATGAGAAATTGATTGATATCATTTTAGATAAAGCAAAACACAAAGGGACTGGAAAATGGAGTGTTCAGAGCGCTCTGGATCTCGGCACTGCAGTTCCTACAATAAATGCTGGAGTAAATGCTAGACTTATGTCTGCACTTAAAGTTGAAAGAATTGAAAACTCTGCATTATTTGATCAGCCAAAAAAGGCTAAGGTAAATATAGAAAAAATACTGCCAAAACTAAAATCTGCATTATATCTTACTTCACTAAGTGCTTATGCAGAGGGATTTAAACTTTTAAAAGCAGCTTCAGAAGAATATAATTATGATCTAAATTATCAAGAAATAGCAAGAATCTGGGAAGATGGCTGTATTATTCGTTCAGGTTTATTACAGCCGATTCAAAAAGCATTTGCAGAAAATAAAAATCTAAAAACATTAATTACTGCTCCTCAGTTTAGAATCAAATTATATCAAGATGCAAAGAATACCAGAGATGTTATTAATACTGCAGCAGAATCAGAACTCCCATTACCAGCTGTACATTCTGCATTGGACTACTTTTTCAGTCTCAAATCAAAAGAACTTCCAGCTAATTTAATCCAGGCTCAGAGAGATTTTTTTGGAGCTCACACTTATCAGCGCAGAGATAAAGAAGGCAGCTTCCATACTGAATGGGAATAATGGTTTTTCTATTCATAAAAATGAACTCACTTAGTTAAATATAAAATTCTTTGCTATAATCCCTCTTTTAAAAGAGGGATTATTTTATTTAAAGAGAATTTAATTAATATACAGTATAATTTATTATGGTATTTTTTTACATTTATAAAATTAAAGAGTTGAAGGAGGTTTGTAATTTGAAGGTCAAAAATATAATGACAAAAAATCCAATCACTATTGAACTGGATAATAAAGTTAAAGAAGCAAAAAGGCTTCTATCCTATCATAATATAGGAAGGCTGCTTGTTACTAAAAATGCTGAATTAATTGGAATTGTAACTGATGGAGATCTAGTTATAGAACATGACCAGAATGCAGAACTCGAAGATTTTGTGACTGAAAATTTGATAACAATAAATGAAAACGAAAGTATAATCGATGCGGCTAAAGTTATGGCAGAACATCAAATCAGTGGTCTCCCCGTAATGAATGATAATAATAAAATGGTAGGTATACTAACTGTTGAAGATATAATTTATCGCTATCTAGCTAAAAAATAGGAAGGATGAATAACATGGCCAAACTTGCCTTGGGTGCTATAGCCAATTATTTGAATTCTGTTCATCCATATATTGATTTTATTGCAAATGCTAGGGCTCATGGTTATGAATTAGAAAAACTTATTATCTGCTATTCTCATGGTTATAAAGAAGAATGTCTAGAAAGACTTCAGCAGACGGTAGATACTGAATTAGTCCAAATTAATTTTGATCCAGATTTCAAAGATGAACTCAGAGATTTTTCTCTCAGCAAAAAAGAAATAGATTTTTTTCTGCGTACTCCAGAGTTTGATTATCATCAGTTGATTCCTTATGGCAAAAGAAGAAACCTTGTACTTTTAAAAGCTCTTATATCTAAACCTAAAATAGATTATCTATTTTTTATAGATACAGATGTTAAACCCAGACTGCTCCTCTCAAAAACAGGCAGAACAAAAATGATAGATTTTTTTGGCCGACATCTCCACTATTTAGAAAGAGAAAATGTTATTGTAACAACCAGTGACTATTCTGGTTATTATATTATTCCACCTCTTGACTTCAATGAAAGCAAAATTCTTCTCTGAAACTGGTGGACATCTTGGCAG
>JAGYNO010000050.1 GCA_018399955.1 Halanaerobium sp.
TTGTTACAACTGCCAGTTTTCTTCTTGGCAGTTTTTCTTTTATATTTATTTTAAATATATTTTTATTATTTAATTCAAGACAATATTCTGGTACAAAAGCAATACCGAGCCCAATCTTTGCCATTTCTATTAGAAGATCTACACTGCCGAGTTCAATTTCAGCATTAATATCTATGCCAAATCTATGTAAAGATTTTTTTAAGAACTTACTTGTTGTTGTATTAGCTTCCAGCATTAACAGTGGATATATTTTCAAGCTCTTTAGTGATAGTATATTATTCTTGAGTTCTTTAAATTCTTTACCTGCTATAAATATATCATTAAATTGATAAATTTCTTTAACATCCATTTTCTCAGTGATTTTTTCATTAGGTAGATTACTTATAATTAAATTAACTTTATTTTGTTTTAAAAGATCAATACAGGTACTTGAGGTTCTGTTTGTAATCTGTATTTTTATAGCTGGGTAAAGTTGATGAAATTTATTTAAATAAGAAAGCAAGAAATCTTTGGAAATAGTATCATTGGCTCCAATATGGATTTCGCCTTTTTGAAGAGCGTTAATTTCTCTAATGCTTGTTTCCCCGTTCTCTATTAAGTTAAAAGCAGGTTCAATGTGCTTGAATAAAACTCTACCAGCTTCAGTTAGCTGAACATTCTTTGTGCTGCGAATAAATAATTTTGTCTGCAGTTCTTTTTCTAAATTGTTGATGTTCTGACTAACAGCAGATTGGGAGATAAATAATTCTTTGCCAGCTTTTGAAAAACTCAAATGCTCCGCAACCTTATAAAACACCTTGTAAAGTTCATAATTGATCTGCATTAATTAGCACTCCTTATTAATTATATTAGTAATATTAATTTTACTACTTAATTATATCAGATTATAATTAAAGTGTACAAATATGAATAGAAAATTTAAGCTGTAGTTTTAAATAGAGTTAATTAAATAATTTATTAAAAGGGGAGCTAATTTGATGTCTAAAATACGAAGGGTTTATGTTGAAAAGAAAGAAGGATTTGATGTTGCAGCTGAACAGCTGCTCTCAGATTTTAAAGAGAGTTTAGAATTGGAAAATATAGAAGGCCTGAGACTTATTAATAGGTATGATATAGAAGATATATCTGAGCAGGCATTTAAAGAATCATGTCATACTATATTAGCAGAGCCTCCGGTTGACAATCTTTATCATGAAAATCTAAAGATTTCTGAAAATGAAAAAGCTTTTGCAGTTGAGTATTTACCTGGTCAATATGATCAGAGGGCAGATTCAGCAGAGCAGTGTATGCAGATATTAAATGATGATGAAAAACCAACTGTAAGAACAGCAAAAGTTATTATATTAAAAGGAAATCTAAATGAAAAAGAAATTGAAAAAATCAAAGATTATTATATAAACCCTGTTGACTCTAGAGAGGCTGATTTAGCAAAACCAGAAACTATTGAGATGGATTATAAGATTCCAGAAAAAGTTAAAATAATCAAAGGCTTTATAAATAATACTAAAAAGCAGCTGGAAGAAATGAGTAAAGAACTTGGTTTAGCAATGAGTATGGCTGATCTTTTTCATACTCAAAAATATTTTAGAGATACCGAAAAAAGAGATCCTACGATTACTGAAATAAGAGTTTTAGATACTTACTGGTCAGATCACTGCCGCCACACTACTTTTTTGAGCAGAATTGAAAATGTAGAAATTGAAAAAACTTCTTTTAGCTCTGTTATTGAAGAAGCATATAATGAATATTTGTCTGCTCGAAAAAAAATATACAAAGGTGAAGAAAAAGATATATGTCTGATGGATATAGCTTTAATGGGCATGAAAGAACTTAGAGAGGCAGGTAAATTAGATGATCTAGAGGTTTCAAATGAAGTGAATGCTGCCAGCATTGAAGTTACTGTTGATGTTGATGGTAAAGATGAAGACTGGCTTGTTATGTTTAAAAATGAAACTCATAATCATCCTACAGAAATTGAACCTTTTGGTGGAGCAGCAACCTGCCTTGGTGGAGCAATAAGAGATCCTCTAGCAGGAAGATCTTATGTTTATCAGGCAATGAGAGTTACGGGAGCAGGAGATCCAAGAACTGCTATAGATGAAACTATTCCAGGGAAACTACCTCAGAAAAAAATTGTTCAAGAAGCATCTGATGGTTATAGTTCTTATGGAAATCAAATCGGACTTGCTACAGGCATGGTAAATGAACTGTATAATGAACGATATATTGCAAAACACATGGAAATCGGTGCAGTTGTAGCTGCTGCCCCAAAATATAATGTATATAGAGGAGAAGCAGAAGCTGGAGATATTGTTATTTTAGTTGGAGGTAGAACAGGTCGTGATGGCTGTGGTGGTGCAACTGGATCTTCTAAGGTTCATACAGAAGAATCTATTGAAGAAAGCAGTGCGGAAGTACAGAAAGGTAACCCCCCAACTGAAAGAAAAATTCAGCGCTTATTTAGGAATCCTAATGTCAGCCGTAAAATTAAAGTGTGTAATGATTTTGGCGCAGGTGGAGTTTCTGTTGCAGTCGGCGAATTAGCTGATGCTTTAGAAATAAATTTGGATGCTGTTCCAAAAAAATATGAAGGATTAGATGGTACAGAACTGGCAATTTCAGAATCACAGGAAAGAATGGCTGTTGTCATTGATAAAAATGATGCTGCTGATTTCATAAAATTGGCAGAAGAAGAAAATCTAGAAGCAACTGTTATAGCAGAAGTAAAAGCTGATAGAAGACTGGTTATGAACTGGAATGGCAGTGATATTGTTAATTTAAGTCGTGACTTTTTGGATACCAACGGAGCTAAGCAGACTGCTGAAGTTAAAGTTATTTCTCCAAATGGAGAAGAAAACTATTTTGAAAATGCAGAAATAGAGAGGCTTTCTGAAGCTGATAATTTAAAAGATAAATGGCTGCAAAATCTTGCAGATATTAATGTTGCATCACAAAAAGGATTAAAAGAGAAATTTGACAGCTCAATTGGTGCAGGTAGTGTTATAATGCCTTTTGGTGGAAAATATCAGCTGACACCAACTCAAGTAATGGCAGCAAAAATACCTCTTTTAAAAGGCGAGACAAATACGGGTACACTTATGAGTCATGGTTTTGATTCTGAATTGAGCACATGGAGTCCATTTCATGGTGCATTATATGCAGTAATAGAGTCTATTTCTAAAATTGTGGCTGCAGGTGGAGATTATAGAAAAATAAGATTTTCTTTTCAGGAATATTTTGAACGCCTCAGAGATGAAGCTGAGCGCTGGGGTAAGCCATTCAGTGCGTTATTAGGTGGTTATTATGCACAAAAAAGATTTGGCTTAGCGGCAATTGGTGGTAAAGACAGCATGTCTGGTAGTTTCCATGAGCTTGATGTTCCTCCAACTTTGGTTTCTTTTGCAGTTAATACAGTAGATGTGAATAATGTTATTTCTCCAGAATTTAAAGAAGTCGGAAGCAGTGTTATTTATCTTTCAGTTGAAAGAGATGAAAATGAAATTGCAAATATAAATATATTAAAAAAGACTTACAGTAGAGTGAAAGAATTAGTAGATGAAGAGAAAATTATTTCAGCATCTGCAGTTACATTAGGTGGAATTGCTGAGGCTTTAAGTAAAATGAGTTTTGGTAATAAAATTGGTTTTGAAATGGTAGCTGAACTTGATGAAAATGAGATGTTTTCTCCAGAGTATGGAGCACTTGTATTAGAATTAAAAGAAGAATTTAATGCGGAAAAATTATTTAAAGATATTAAACATGAAAAAATAGCAAGAACTATAAATGAAGCGGCATTTAGAATTAAAGACATTGAAATTGGACTGTCTGAAGCATTAGAAAGCTGGCAGAAACCATTAGAAAAGATTTATCCTACAAAAGTAAAAACAATTAGAACGGAAGTTGAGCATTCTGCTAATTTAGATAGTGACTTGGAATATGAAAAATTACTAGAATTTGAACCTTATAAAGAAAAAAATATCATAAAAGCAAATATAAAGACTGCAAAACCCAAAGTATTGATTCCGGTTTTCCCTGGAACAAACTGTGAATATGATACAGCAAGACAGTTTAGAGAAGCTGGAGCAGAAGTTGAAACATTTATCTTCAAAAACTTAGAACCACAGCAGATAGAAGATTCAATCAGCAAAATTACTTCTGAAATTGATAAATCACAGATGGTTGTTATACCAGGTGGGTTTAGTGCTGGAGATGAACCAGATGGTTCAGGTAAATTTATTGCGGCTGTTTTTAGAAATCCAGAAATTAAAGAAGCAGTGATGAATCTTTTAAACAATCGCGATGGTTTGATGCTGGGAATCTGTAATGGATTTCAGGCATTAATTAAATTGGGATTAGTTCCTTATGGTGAGATAAGAGAACTTACAGAAGAAACACCGACTCTGACTTATAATACGATTGGCCGTCATATATCCTGTATGGCAAATACTAAAATTACTTCTAATAAGTCGCCCTGGTTAGCAAATGTTGAAGTTGGAGATATTTATTCTATAGCATTTTCTCATGGAGAAGGAAGATTTACTGTTGACAAAGAATTAATTAAAAGATTGCAGCAAAATGGACAAATTGCTGCCCAATATGTAGATTTTGAAGGTAAGCCATCAATGGATATTAAGTTTAATCCAAATGGTTCTGTAGGAGCGGTTGAAGCAATAACAAGTCCTGATGGTAGAGTATTGGGTAAGATGGGCCATTCAGAAAGAATTGGCTGTAGTGTTGCGAAAAATATTACTGGTAAAAAAGATCAAAAATTATTTAAAGCTGGAGTAGATTATTTTAAAAAATAGAATATAGGTATAAGAATAGGTATCTGTTAAGAGCATTATTAATCATTAATGTTCAAAGCAGATACCTTTAATTTTAGCTTTTTGATATATATTATCATAAAATTTGTTAATAAAAAAAGCAAAAGTGTTTAAGTAATTTAATTTCTGCCATTAAAGTGTTATAATATATACTAATAATATAAATATATCTTTAAGATAATTTTAGGAGGAAATAGATTGAGATTAATTGATACTCATGCACATTTAGATTTTGAGCAATATGATAAAGATAGAGATGAAGTTTTAAATAGAGCTAGAGAGATTGGAGTAGAAAAAATATTTAATATTGGAGCAGATCTCGAATCGAGCCGAAGGACAGTAGAACTTGCTAAAAAATATAATAATATATATGCAGTTGTTGGTATTCATCCACATGATGCAGATACTGTAAATAAAGAAAGTCTTGCAGAAATTAAAAAACTTGCATTAAACAATAAAGTTAAAGCCTTAGGAGAGACAGGTTTAGATTTTTATTATGATAATTCTCCAAGAGAAAAACAAAAAGAAGCTTTTAAAAAACAGTTAGATTTAGCTAAAGAATTAGATTTGCCTGTGGTTATTCATTCACGCTCTGCAGGTGAAGAAACTCTCAATGCCATAGATCAGGTTGCTGACTTTTCAGCTAATTTGATTTTTCACTGTTATGCCTATGGTCCTGAACTAATAAAAAAAATTATTGAAAGAGATTATTATGCAGCTTTTGGGGGACTAATTACTTTTAATAGTGCTGGAGAAATAAGAAAAGCTTTAGAAAAAATGCCTCTTAATAGGATTTTGTTAGAAACTGACTCACCTTATTTAACTCCTTCCCCAAATAGAGGGAAAAGAAATGAACCTTCATACCTGCAGTATATTCTCAAAAAAGCAGCAGAAATCAAAAAAGTTGCTCCAGAAGAATTAGCTGAGATCACAAGTAAAAATGCTGAAAGAATTTATAAGCTTTAAGTATTGAAGTAGAAATATGGACTTTCATTGATTTTCAATTTATAATTAGATTTAAATAGCTGTCTATTTTTTAAGGCTGAGAAAAAGGAGTTGTTTTATTATGAAAACAGCAGTAATTGGTCTGGGAAATATTGCACAAAAAGCATATCTTCCTATTATTACCCAAATTGAAGAGGTTGAACCATACTTCTGCACCAGAAATGAAGAAGAATTAAAAAGATTAGCCAAAAAATATCGTGTTGATAAACTATATTCTTCATTTCCAGAGTTATTAGATGAAGGCATAGATGCTGCTTTTGTTCATACAGCTACTGAAGCACATTATGATTATGTTAAAGAATTATTAGAAAGAGGTATTCCAACTTATGTTGATAAGCCTATAACCTGCAGTATTGATAAGACGGAAGAATTAATTAAAATAGCAAAAGATAAAAATGTTGTATTAATGACCGGTTTTAACCGGCGTTATATTCCAACATATCGCTCACTGCTTGAAATCAGTGGTCCGAAGATTATTACAATGCAGAAAAATAGAAAACTGTGGGAAAGCAGTGTTAGAGACGTAGTTTTAGTCGATTTTATTCATGTTGTTGATACAATATTATATTTATATGGTGAAAGTGAAATTAATTCTATAGAAATAGATAAATATATTGAAGATGACAGTCTTTTAAGGGTTATGCTGACACTTAGAGGAGAAGATAATATTGCAGTTGGTATAATGAATAGAGATAGTGCTGTTGGAGAAGAAGTTGTTGAAGTAATGGGTTTTAAGCAAAAAATGAAAGTTAAGAATGTGACAGAAGTTATAAAGTATCAAAATGGTGGTGAAAATATTTCTCTAGTTCCGGGATGGAATAAGATGGGTTATAATAGAGGTTTTGTTGGTATTATAGATAGGTTTTTAGAATTAGCAAAAAATGGAGAACCTGATTTAGATGCTTTAAATAAAGACCTTAAAACCCACAGATTATGTGAGAAAATTATAGAAAAATAAAATCTGATTACTCAAAAGATTATAGAATAAAATATTTTAAGTAAATTATTTTTGAAATAAAAACATCAAATAACTAAATTTAAGGATGATTATAATTAATATGAAAAATAAAATTGCATCTCCTTCTGAGACAAGGAAAATCTTAAGCAAATATGATCTGCGGTTAAAACACGGCCTAGGACAAAATTTTTTAATTGATTCAAATATAATTGATATTATAATTTCTGCTGCAGATATCAAAGGTGATGAATTTATAATTGAAGTTGGTCCTGGTATTGGTTCTTTAACCCAGGCACTGCTTGAAAACTTGCATGAAGGCATGATTTTGGCGATAGAAAAGGATTCTGAAATGATCGAAGTGCTGAATGATCTTTTTAATGATAAAGATAAACTCAAACTTATAAATAAGGATGCAGCAAATTTGAACTGGAAAGAAACTGCAGCTAAATACAATGCCGAGAACAGGTCTGTTAAATTAATTGCTAATCTTCCCTATTATGTTACTACTCCTATCATAATGGGGGTATTGGAAAGTGATTTGGAGTTAGAGCAGCTGGTTTTTATGGTGCAGAAAGAAGTTGGGGAGAGGATCTGTGCTGGTCCTGGAACTAAAAAA
The DNA here is from genome assembly GCA_018399955.1 of Halanaerobium sp. Classification (GTDB taxonomy): domain Bacteria; phylum Bacillota; class Halanaerobiia; order Halanaerobiales; family Halanaerobiaceae; genus Halanaerobium. Next base: position 7,403 of record JAGYNO010000050.1, read on the forward strand.
TTCGGGTCTTTAAGTGTTGCGGTACAATACCATATGAAACCTGAGATAGTTCATCAGGTACCTTCTTCTGTATTCATGCCAAGTCCTGATGTGGATTCAGTAATTGTCAGTTTGAAGCCTTATGAAAAAAATATATATCAGCAAAAAGTTTTAGATAAAAACTTCTTCTTTAAAATAGTTAAATCTATTTTTCAGCAGAGGCGCAAAACACTAAGAAACAGCCTAAGCAAATCAGCTGTAATCAATTTAGATAGGGATTTAATAACAAAAGCTTTACAAGATGAGGGAATAGGTTTAAAAAAAAGAGGTGAAAAGCTTTCTATATCAGAGATGATATCTATAAGCAATAGAATTTATAGAATGAGGAATAGCGAGAATTAAAACATAAAATAAAATAATCTAACTATTAATCAAAATATCTAATAAAATTTTAAATTTTATAAAAAGAGAGAGCAGGTGAATGGATGAATTTTGTCAGTCCTAAGGAAGGTATGTTGACAGTTGAAGATACTTTTGAAAAAATTATGGAGTTTGTAAGGTCAGAGCATAGTCATGACTACAGGTTAATAGTTGGTACCGATTCTCAACCTGGTTTCGATGAAGCTGTTTTTGTAACAGCTATAGTAATTTATCGAGTGGGAAGAGGGGGACGCTATTTTTACCATAAAAGCAGTATAGAGTTTAAGGCTGGTATGAAGCAGAGGATATTTTATGAAGTATCAAGAAGCCTTAAAGTGGCTGGAGAGCTCACATCTCTTTTAGCTTTAGAGGAGATTGCTGAAGAAAATGTTGATATTGAAGTACACATCGATGTAGGTGAAAATGGCCCTACAAATCAGATTATAAAAGAAGTGGTCGGGATGGTTGTAGGGAGTGGATTTGAAGCATATATTAAACCAGATGCTTATGCTGCTTCTACAGTGGCTGATAAATTCACTAAATAATCATAATATAAAGTCATCTTCAGTGCTTTTGCTAAAATTTATTCATTATGATATAATTACTCATGAATTGTCTTTTACAAACGGGGTGAGCTTTGATGAAAGAAAATGTTTTAGATCAGATAAAAGAAGAGGTCAAATCTTTTGTAGGCCATAGAGTTAGTGTCAAAGCTAATCGAGGTAGAAGAAAAGCAGTAGAAAAAGAAGGAGTCTTAGAAAAAACACATAAAAATGTATTTGTAGTTAGAATTAAAGATCACAATCAAATTAGGCGTCTTTCTTATACTTATGCTGATTTATTAACAGATGATGTAGTTATAAAATCTAAAGATGATGAGGTAAAGATAGGTGTTTAATATATTGCTACTTTCTAATCTAATAGCAGCCAATTAAGGCTGCTTTTTTTCCTGTCTGTTTACATTCTATCAAAAAAAAGACAATTCAAGCTAAAAAATAATATTAATCTCTGAACAGAAAGGGGAGATTTATTTGGGATTTGAAATGGCTGTAGGTTTATTTGGCGGTTTAGGCCTGTTTATTTATGGTATGAAGCAAATGAGTGAAGGATTACAAAAAACTGCCGGAAAAAAATTGAGACATTTCCTTGCTGTAATGACATCCAAACCTATTATGGGGGTTGGTGTTGGTACAGTTGTTACTTCAATTATCCAGAGCAGTAGTGCAACTACAGTTATGGTAGTTGGATTTGTTAATGCTGGATTAATGACATTAGCTCAATCTGTTGGTGTAATAATGGGTGCAAATATTGGTACAACAATTACTGCTCAGTTAATTGCCTTCAAATTGGGTGATTATGCTTTTCATGCCATTGCGATTGGAGCCTTTACTTATCTTTTTTCTAGAAGTAAAAAATTTCAGTACATAGGTCAGGTTATTCTTGGATTCGGATTATTGTTTTTAGGTTTAGAGACAATGGGTGATACGATGAGTCCTCTTCGTAATTCACCTGTATTTGTAAACTGGATGGAAAGTTTTGCTCAGTATCCAATTTTAGGAGTTCTAACTGGTATTGTTGTTACAGTAATGGTTCAGAGCAGTAGTGCATCTTTTGGTATTTTGTTAGGTTTAGTTACAGCAGGAGCGATAGACTATAATTCTGCCATCCCAATTCTTTTAGGCAGCAACATAGGTACAACAGTTACTGCTATTTTATCAGCTGTCGGTGCTAATTTAACCGCTAAACGTGCTGCAGCTGCACACTTTTTATTTAATGTACTTGGTGCTTGTTTGATGATCGCTTTTTTATATTTGATACCGAACTTTTCTACTGGTATCCAAAACTTATTAATAAATGTGAGCGGTTATTTTGGTCAGGTTAATCCATCTACAGAAAGACTACTTGCTAACACACATACATTTTTTAATGTTTTAAATACTTTAATCTGGTTACCATTTACTGCTTTTATGGTTTATTTGGTTAAAAAGATAATTCCTGGAGAAGAGACTGCTTTAAAACGTGGAACCACTTTTATCGATGAAAGAATGCTCAGCACACCATATGTAGCAATTGATCAGGTTAAAAAAGAAATTATGGCAATGCACGAAATTTCTCGTGATATGGTATGTGACTCAGTAGAAGCTTTCTTAAATAATAATGATAAAATAGTTAAAACTATTAGAAGACATGAGGTTATTGTTAATGAAATGGAAGAAGAGCTGCTTCATTTTATTCAAAAAATACCACAGGCACAATTAAATGAAGTAGATATTAGAACTCTGGATAAATACTTTGCTGTTGTTGATGATATTGAGAGCATTGCTGATGATGCTGATGAAATAGCAAATCTAATAGAAGAAAGAACTGAAAATAAATTAACTTTTTCAGAAGATGCTCAAAAAACTATCAAAGAAGTCTATAAGATTGTTTGTGATGTCTTGGATAAAACTGGAAAACTAATTGAGACAGATGATCTTGCTATAGCTGCTGAGATTCTTGAAGCTGAAGAAAGGCTGGATCAAATGCAGATTCAGTTTAGACATGAGAGTATCAGCAGGATTAAAAGATCTGAAAAGG
>JAGYNO010000051.1 GCA_018399955.1 Halanaerobium sp.
CCTCGCCAATAAAACCGATTTTATCTTCACCGGAAATTATATTTGCTCTCCTGCCTGGATGCAGATAATCTCTATCTTCATCGAACTCAAGCCTATAATCATCGAGCTGAATTCTCTCAAAAAGCATCTCCAGCCCACCTTTTAAATAATAGAAATCTGGTGCATTCTGCTGCCAAAGATTGTCTTCAGCCCCAAAAACACCACCACCAAGCTTATTAAGTTCTTCAGGTCTTTCTTTTTGGCCGCTGTTTTTAAAAACCGTACCTATCTCAAATACTGCCATTTCTGTACCCTGTCTTCTTGCATTAGAAGCTAATACATCAATAATACCTGGGATAAGAGTGGTTCTTAAAACAGCAAAAGCCTTACTCAAAGGGTTTTTAATATGGACAAAACTTGAGTATTCAGGCAGCTGATCAAGAGCTAGTTTTTGATAGTCTTTTTTATCCTGCAGGCTGTAGGTGACTACTTCATCAAACCCAGCAGAATTAAGAAGTTCTTTAACGTGTTTTTCAAAGTTTTGTTCTGCTGTTCTGCCGCCTATCTGTTTGGATATAGGTCTTGTTGAAGGAATATTATTATAGCCATAAATTCGAGTAATTTCTTCAACTAGATCAGCAGACTGGCTGACATCTGTTCTAAATGAGGGTACTTCTACCATTAGTTTATCATTTTTGTTTTCAACTTTAAACTCCAATCTCTCAAGCATCTCTTTAATTTCAGCTTGTTCAAGCTCTATTCCCAGGAGCTGATTTACCCTCTGCGTCCTTAATTCGATGACTGGACTCTCATATTTAAGTGGATATTCATCAATTACTCCGGGTACAACTTTTCCACCTGTACATTTTTCTAAAAGCTGACAGGCTCTATTGTTAGCTTCAATTGCTTTCTCTATATCCACACCTCTTTCAAATCTGTGAGAAGCATCAGAGTGCATACCTAATTTTTTTGCAGTTTTTCTAATACTTACGGGATTGAAATAGGCAGATTCTATAAGTACATCTTTGGTTTCTTCTGTTACTTCACTCTCAAAACCACCCATAACCCCTGCAACCGCAATCGGTTGTTCTGAATCAGCAATTACAAGCATTTCATCATCCAGAATTCTCATTTCTTCATCTAATGTTTTGATTTCCTCTTCAGCTTTAGCACGCCGCACAATTATTTTTCCATCTTTAATCTTATTATAATCAAAGGTATGCAGCGGCTGATTATATTCCATTAATACATAGTTAGAAATATCAACAACATTATTTATCGGCCTGATTCCTGCTGCTTTTAAACGTCTCTGCATCCACTCAGGTGATTCTTTTATTTCAACATCCTTAACAAGTCGAGCAGTATAGCGTGGACATAAATCTGGGTCTTCTATTTCTATTTCTACTTTTTCAGATATATCTCCTAGATCAGCAGCTTCTTCAAAAGAAATTGGTGGTTTAACTACTTTTTTATCTTCTGCATAAAGAGATTTTATTTCTCTAGCAACTCCAAGCATACCGAGACAGCGCGCATAATTTGGAGTTAAATCAAGTTTAAACACATAGTCATCAAGCTTCATATATTTAACAAAATTAAAACCTACTGGAGCACTATCTTCTAAGACCATGATGCCGGCTGCTCTTTGCTCCTGAAGCCCAAGCTCATCTTTAGAGCAGATCATCCCTTTAGAAAGCTCACCTCTAAGTTCAACTTCTTCGATTTCCATTCCAGTGGGAAGGGTTGTTCCTAGAGAAGCAAATGGAACTTTTTGGCCTTCTGCAGCATTTGGGGCACCTGTAACAACAGGTAGTGCTTCACCATCTTCATCCGTTTTTACCATACAGATAACAAGTTTATCTGCATCTGGATGCTCTTTTATCTCTGTAATTTCCGCAATTACAATATCTTCTATACCTTCACCTAAATATTCTAGACCTTCAACCTCTAATCCGGCCATGGTCAGTTTTTCGGACAGCTCTTCTGCTGAAAAATCTATATCAATATATTTTTTGAGCCAATTATAAGAAATCTGCAAATTTATCATCCTTTCTTGCTGAAAAATTAAATTGAAATATTAATCACATTTAAAACATTCTCTTAAACTATTAGTATAAATATTTTTACACAGTTAATTTTCTCTCTATATATTAAAACTGATGTAAAAATCTCTGATCATTTTCGTATAATACTCTGATATCATCAATACCATATTTTAAGAGTGCAAGTCTATCCAAACCAATTCCAAAGGCAAATCCACTGTATTTATCCTTATCATAACCTGACATTTCAAGCACATTTGGATGCACCATTCCTGCTCCCATAATTTCGAGCCAGCCTGTTCGGGAACATAATGGGCAGCCCTCGCCACCACAAACAATACAGGAAACATCAACTTCTGCACTCGGCTCAGTAAAGGGGAAATAACTTGGTCTAAATCGTACCTCCCTGTTTTTTCCAAATAAAGCCTCAACTATCAGTTCAATTGTACCCTTAAGATCGCTGAAAGAAATATCTTCATCAACCACAAGGCCTTCTGCCTGATGGAAAATAGGTGAGTGTGATGCATCAAGTTCATCAGAGCGGTACACTCTTCCTGGCGCTATTATGCGTACCGGTGGTTCCTGAGACTGCATTGTTCTTACCTGAACCGGAGAAGTATGAGTCCTCAATAAATAATTATCATCAATATATAATGTATCCTGTAAATCTCTTGCCGGATGATGTTCAGGAATATTTAATGCCTCAAAATTATAGTATTCACTCTCAACTTCAGGTCCTTCTGCAATAGTAAAGCCGAGACCAATAAATACCTCTTCAAGTTCCTCGGTTATCAAAGTAAGTGGATGTTCTCTTCCCGATTTAACCTCAGCACCAGGTAAAGTAACATCAATTTTTTCTTCTTTAAAACGTGCTTCTGCTGCTTTCTTTTCCAGTTTTTCCTTATGTTTTCCGAGCCAGTTCTCTATTTTACCTTTAAGAATATTGGCTTCTTTACCAACTACAGGCCTCTGCTCAGCATTTATTTTGCCCATCTGTGAAAAAACAGACTGGATTTTCCCCTTTTTACCAAGATATTTGATACGAATTTCTTCTAGTTTATCCAGATCTGCTACTTCTTTTAACTCTTTTTCTGCTTTTTTTTCAATTTTCTTTAAATCATTTAGTAGATCCAAATCTAACACCTCCAAAGTATAATTAAAATGCAAAAAATCCCGCCCATAAAGGGACGAGATTACCGTGTTACCACCCTGATTATTCTACTTCTTCTCTTTTTATTTCTTATTCTAACATAATTTAAAAAAATAAAAATAGATAAGTAACTATAATATTTAATCTTAACTGTCTAACAGCTAAAACTAAAAATTAAAGTTAAATAATATGTAGAATCACTCTTTTTTGTTAACGAAAGTAATAAAACTTCCGGAAAAGCCTACTATAATTAAGCTCTCAGCTCCAGAGTGAACTTCACTTAATAGAACTATTTAACTGTTCTCAGTAAATACAGTTAATCCCTGTAATAGCCTTGATTTAAGCTACTTTCTCCTTCACAGCTTTTTATATATAATTTTTTTGATTATAGCAAAGACAGATTAAATCCACAAGATTATGAAATTGATTTTATTGCCTGGGCAGAAATCTCAAAGGCAATAACTGCTGCTGCCTGAGCTGCATTCAGTGATTCTATGTCTCCACTTAGTGGTATCTTAATTCTGCTGTCTGCCTTCTCCAGCAATTCCTTGTCTAATCCATTTGCTTCATTTCCAATCATCAAAATTAGTTTACTGCTGTATTCATGTTCAAAATAATAATTTTCTGCATCAAGATCAGCAGCAGCTAATTCATAATTTATAGTACTATTTTTAATTTCTTTTAAAAAATCTTCTTTAGACAGCTTCTGCCAGATTGGAATAGAAAATATTGCGCCCATTGTAGCTCTGATTACCTTCTGGTTATAGATATCGACTGAGCCTTTAAGAGCTATTATCCCATCAAAACCGGCACCTGCTGCAGTCCTGATCATTGTCCCCATATTCCCCGGATCCTGTATTCTATCCAGAAGAAGTATTTTATCTGCTGCAGAAAAAAACTCTCCACCTTTAAATAAAGCTTCATTAACAACAGCTATTATTCCCTGAGGATTAACAGTTGAAGCTGTTTTTTCTAGCAGTTTTTTCTCTATCAAAATTACTTCTGAACACTTTTTTAAATTAGAAATCAAATCTTTGTTTTCAGCTGCTTTAAAAAAAGCAGGAGTGAGAAAGACCTCTAAAAAATCTGCTCCTCCTGCTAATGCAGCCTCAATAAGTCTTTTACCTTCGAGAACAAAAACTCCCTCTTTACGTCTTGTTCTGCTCCGGTAGAGCTTATTTAAATATTTAACTCTGCTGTTTTGAGAACTGCTTATAATTTCTGTCATTATTTATTATCCTAATTGATCTTTCGCCATATTTACTAAATCAGCAAAAGCACCTGAATCATTTACTGCTAAATCAGCAAGCATTTTGCGGTCGATTTCTACTTCAGCCTGTCTTAAGCCATTGATAAAACGGCTGTAAGATAAACCTTCCTGTCTTGCTGCTGCATTTATTCTGGTGATCCATAGTTTTCTAAATTCGCGCTTTTTATTTTTTCTATCTCTATAAGCATAATGTAATGACTTCATTACTGCCTGATTAGCAGGACGATACAATTTGCTGCGGGAACCAAAATATCCTTTAGCAAGTTTTAAAACCTTTTTTCTACGCTTGCGCGCCTTATTTCCTCTTTTTACACGTGGCATCTTAATGACACTCCTTCCAAAAATTTAACTCATTCTTATTTAGTTATATACTTTTTATTTATATGGTAATAATTTCTTATATCTTTTTTGATATGTCTTATCTATAAGAGTTGCTTTACGTAATTGTCTTTTTCTTTTACCAGATTTTTTAGTCAAAATGTGGCTGTGAAATCCTTTATGACGTTTAATTTTTCCGCTTGCAGTAGTTTTTACTCTCTTTGCAATTCCTTTATGTGTTTTAAGCTTTGGCATAAGACTAACCCTCCTACTTTATTTTATACTACCTGGTATATCAGGTATATCAGGTACCTGGTACGAATCGATTAATGTCGAAATATATTGGTACCTGGTACATGTCGATTTTAGACTAAATTTCTTGGTACCTGGTACTTAGTTATCACTTTCGGGAGTCAGAAACATCATCATATTTCTACCTTCCATCTTAGGCTTACTTTCTACTTTACCTATATCTTTGGTCTCTTCAATAAGGCGATCCATAAGATTATAGCCTAACTCCTTATGCATCATTTCTCTTCCTCTGAAACGGATTCTAACTTTCACTTTATCTTTATTATTCAAAAATCTGCGGGCCTGCTTTAATTTGACATTAAAATCATGATCTTCAATTTTAACACCCATCTGTACTTCCTTTACATTCATCACATTCTGATTTTTCTTAGCTTCTTTTTCCTTTTTAGCCTGTTCATACTTATACTTTCCATAATCCATAATTCTGCATACAGGTGGATTAGCCTGTGGAGCAACCTCTACTAAGTCCAGACCACGTTCTGCTGCAGTATCTAATGCATTATTCAGAGACTTGATACCAATTTGCTCACCTTCTTGATCGATTAAACGTACCTCTTTAGCTCTAATGCGATCATTAACTCTTAAATCTTTAACGATATTTATGCACCTCCTGAGTGATATAAAAAACAAAAAACGGATGGTAGAAACCACCCGTTAAATTCAATAATCAGTTAAACAAAGATATAAATTTCTTATATCTAAAATCCATACGTAAAATCTAAAAGCACAGATTATCCGCATTTCCTTCACTGATATTAACCAGCTCTGCTGGTGAGAAACAGGTGTTTCTACTTTGTTTTCCTTAATAAGCATATCACAGCCTAAAACACCTGTCAAGATATCCAATCAGAATTTATAATCAGATTATTATAGTCTCTTAACCAATTAATTTTTCTAAATATCAACCTCATGAAATAATGATTAATATGTATTTAAAACCCAAAGAAAAGCTACCAAACCCAGCTTACAACTTTATCTAAACTTTTTCTTGGTGGTGAATCAACTTTTTCAGCTGCTGCTCCAAGTGGTGTTATCAAAGCAAGGGTATATTTGTCTTGATCAACACCGAAATAAGATTGCAGTTCAAGTGAAGCATAGTTTTGACTTGTCATCCAGCAGGTCCCATAACCAAGCTCTGCAGCTTTAAGCATAAAGTTTTCTGCAGCAGCGGAAATATTCTGTATTCCTGGGTCAGCTTTTAAAAGAGCATTAATTTCTTCTTCTGAAGAACCGGCAGCTTCCATTATCTTTTTACCGGTCACAGGGTAATCTGAAACAAAAAAGAGAACTAATACTGGAGCTTTTCTAAAGTGAGTACCAAATTTAAGATATCTCTTAAATTCTTTTTTCAGAGCTTCATCATCGACATTGTCCCTCAGCTTTTTATTTTTCTCTGTGATAATATCTGCAGCTGCATTAATATGCCTTTTATTTGTAACAACAACAAAATGCCAATTCTGAATATTCTTTCCAGAAGGAGCCTTAACTGCTGCTTCTAACATTTCTCTAATATCAGCTTCAGCTACATCTTCATTAGTGAATTTTCTGACACTGCTGCGCAGTTCAAAAATATCTTTTTCCATTAACATCTCCCCCAATTAATCTTTATTTTGATTTAGATACAATATTTATCGATTTTTAATTATTTCTTCTGAGATTTCGATTAATTTATCTGCTGGATCAATTATCTCTTCAAAAATATCTTCTATTTCCTTTTTTAAATATGGTAGATGTGTACAGCCGAGCAAAAGAGAATCAGCTCCCATCTCTTTGAAAGAAATCAGCATCTTTTTTAATCCATATATGCTGAGTATCTCTGCTGGAGCTATTTTATCCTCAACAGCATTGATAATAGGCATAATTCCTGCTGTAATAAATTCTAACTGCTCATTATTTTTAGAAATTATATTTTCAATTTTAGCAGCACTCTGTGAATTTGCAGCAAGTACTGCCAGCTTATCTATTTTATTTAAATCAAGATTTTTATAAACATCCAGTGGAGTAATAATTGGAACTTTTGTTAAACGCATTATTTTTTTTCTGTTTAAAACTGCGCTGAGAGAATTGCAGTATATAATTATTAGATCTACACCGGATTTTTTAAGTTTCTTAACTACCTCGATTGTAATTTCTTCAAGTTTTTTAGGATTACTATACTGTAAATTGTTCTGTATATCTGGAGTTTTAGATATATAACTAGAGATCACTTTTAAACCCTGCTCCCTAAAAAAAACAGCTCCAAGTTCTGTATCATATGGTGTACCTGCAATTATTCCATAAGTTATGGTATTCAACATTGACCCTCCTCGGGGCAAGCCCACGAGGATTCCTGCTTCTCAGATGTTGTGATACCACCCCATCTCCACAGGCTTAAAATCCTGTTAACCCAACAGTATATCCTCTAACTTACCTTCTTTGTTTTTAATCCTTAGATAATATATCTTTAATAGCATTTATATCTTTATCATCTACTTTTCCACATTCAGGACATTTCTATCCCAATTTGTTTAATTTAATTTTACTATAAAAAAAAGCAGAAAGCAAAGTGAAATTTTAGATGAAAATAATTTTTACACCTATTTACCACTCTGCTTTCTAATTCGTTTGTTGAAATTTAATATTTAAGACAAAGCATCTTCTTTATTTATAACTTTATTTTCAATTTCTTTAATTATTCTATCTTTAAATTCTGCAACTGGACTTGTACCGAGATCTCCTTCTCGTCTTTCTCTTACAGAAACTGTTCCGTTTTCTTCTTCACGCCCTCCAACAATCAGCATATATGGTACCTGCTCAACCTGAGCTTCTCTAATTTTATAGCCAACCTTCTCAGCTCTAGCATCAACTTCGACCCTGATATCTTCTTTTTCGAGTTCAGATTTGATCTGATAAGCATAGTCAAGCTGATCATCAGATACAGGAATTATCTTTGTCTGTACAGGTGCAAGCCAGGTTGGGAAAGCCCCTGCATATTTTTCAATTAACATTGCAAGTGTACGCTCATAACAGCCGATTGAAGTTCTGTGAATTATATATGGATGCTGTTTTTCATTATTTTCATCAACATATGTCATATCAAATCTTTCTGGGAGTGCAAAGTCAGTTTGAACAGTGATTATTGTATCTTCTTTACCGTGAACATTTTTAAACTGTATATCTAATTTGGGACCATAAAATGCAGCTTCACCATCAGCTTCTTCATATTCCAGGTCAATATTATCTAAAATATTCTTCATTTTTTCCTGAGAATCATGCCAGGCTTCAGGGTTATCAATGTACTTATCTTTATTTTCTGGATCCCATTTTGAAAATCTATACCAGATATCATTTTCAATACCTATCGATTCCATCATATAATTGATTAGATCAATTACTCCTCTAAACTCTTCTTCAAGCTGATCTGGAGTTACTATCAAATGACCCTCAGATATTGTGAACTGCCGCAGACGGATTAAACCGTGCATTTCTCCTGAAGCTTCGTTTCTGAACAAACTTGAGGTTTCAGAATATCTAATTGGAAGATCTCTATAACTTCTTAGTTTTGAATTATATATCTGAAATTGAAATGGACAGGTCATCGGTCTTAATGCCATTACATTATCATCTTTTTCCTCATCACCAAGAATAAACATCCCATCTTTGTAGTGGTCCCAGTGGCCGGAAGTTTTATATAAATCACTTTTTGCCATAAATGGTGTTTTTGTGATCTTATAACCTCTTTTTTCTTCCTCATCTTCTACAAAACGCTGCAAAAGTTGAACTACTTTTGCTCCCTTAGGTTTTAAAAGTGGTAAGCCCTGGCCTATCTCATCTGCTGTCATAAATAAATCTAATTCTCTTCCAAGCTTATTATGATCACGTTTTTTTGCCTCTTTTAGTCTTTCCAGATGTTTTTCTAAATCCTTTTGAGAAGCAAATGCAGTTCCATAAATACGCTGCAGCATTGCTTTATTCTCATCACCACGCCAGTATGCACCAGCAGTATTCAATAGTTTATATGCTTTTACATATCCAGTAGAAGGTAAATGAGGACCACGGCATAAATCTACAAAATCACCCTGGAAATAAAGACTAATCATTTCATCATCAAGTTCTTCTATTAGTTCCAGCTTATAATCTTCTCCCCTTTTTTCCATTAGTTCTATCACTTCTTCTCTGGGAAGTTCTTTTCTTCTAACTGGAATATCTTCTTCAATTATTTTTTCCATTTCTTTTTCAATTTCTTGTAAATCTTCCTGATTAAAACTTTCTTCTAAATCAAAATCATAATAAAATCCATCTTCTATATCTGGTCCAATTGCAACCTTAACATTATCATAAAGTCTTTTTACTGCCTGGGCCATCACATGAGAAGTAGTGTGTCTGATAACTTCTAAACCTTCCTCACTATCAATTGTAATAATCGATAATTTAACATCATCTTCTATCTCATAATATGCATCTACCTTTTTACCGTCAACAACTCCTGCAACAGCATCTCTGCCCAAACCTTTACCGATTGAATAAGCTACTTCTTCGACTGTGGTACCTTTATCAAATTCCAAGACTGAACCATCAGGTAATTCTACATTTACTTTATCCATTTTCTTACCTCCAATAATTTTAGTTTAAAATTTAAAAAAATATAATTAATCAAAATGCAAATATATCTATATAATAGACTGCTTAAAGACAAGATATCCCATTTATATAAGATTAATCTTCATTAAGTTAATGAAGCTAAATTTGGATGATTAAATTACTATCAAAAATAAAAAGCACTGTGAAATTAAAAAAATCCCTCATCTCAAAATAGAGACGACGGATCGCGGTTCCACTCTAGTTAATAATTTCCTAAAAGCTGTTTAAAATTAAGTCCAGCTGACTAATAGAATATTATTCACTCAAAAAGATAACGGATTTACCGGATAGAAATACTAATTTCATCCTATCTGCTCAGAGGTGGTTTTCAATTTAGAGAAATACTATGTGCTTTCAGCCGGAGGCACAATTCTCTGTTGGTAATCAACTAAATTTACTCTTCCCCATCAATGCATTTAACTTTATCTAATTTGATAACAATTATTAATAATAATTATAAGACTTCTAATTATAAAAGTCAAGTAAAACAAAAAATCCCACTCTAAAAAATCAAGTGGAAGTATAAAAGTGGTGCCGGGGGTCGGGCTCGAACCGACACGGGAATAAATTCCCACCGGATTTTAAGTCCGATGCGTCTGCCAATTCCGCCACCCCGGCAAACCTAATCTTTTATTTATATTCAATATAATTTATATGGAGGCG
>JAGYNO010000052.1 GCA_018399955.1 Halanaerobium sp.
GCTGATAAAGTTTTAAGAACATCTCACCATAATCCGGAGATGAAGAGGAGGGTATTTGATCTAATATTTCTTCTATTTCCTGGTCTTCACAATAAATTTGATAAATGGCTGTCCCTCCATATAATACTGCATCATTAGTTCTACCTATTCCCTGCAGAGTACTGCTTGCAGTTGGAGAAATCGGACAATTTCCCCAGCCTGATTCTATTTTTTCTAAATCAAAACCAAGTTCATGCATTTTATGAAGCCCAGTTTCTACAATTCTTGCACTAATTTGAATAGAACCTACAAGCGATTCTGTTGGTGCAACAAGAATGTAGCTGTCACTACATGGTGTATCCATTTCTCCTACAATATAATCTGCAGTTTTCTGGTCAGGAATTTCTGATGCTTCTAAAACTATTACAGCTGGAGCATTTTTGCTTTCATAATAGAATTGATACTCATCAAAAAGATCTTCTTTATCAGCCAATATTCTACCCGGGCCAGAAGCCATAGCAAAATAATCATCAGTTTCTATTTTCCAGCCAGCATACTGAGAAAGCATACAGGCTTCTAATGGGTGATCCACCCTAACCTGAATTGATGGGATCTGATAAGAATCCAGTTCAAACTCACAAAAACTGACATTACCAAGACCACCAAGACAGATTTCTGAAAAGTATGCACCAGCCTCATATCCTCCTAAAACGTTAACACCACCATCAATAATTGTAATCCCATCATCATAATGGTGAAATTTTAAATTTAATGCATCTTTTTTATTAACCATTTCTTTTACCAACATCACAGCATGCTTATTTAAAGCTATTCTTTTTCCCATATCAGTATTTCTCCTTTCCCCAGCTCAGTATTATCACCAGTATACCTAGCATAATTACCAGATTTTAAATAATCCGGAATCTTAATACTATAATCATCTTCTAAATGATTATAGGCTGTATTTAAAAAATTAGGATTGTAACTGATATTATAGTTAAATGTAGGTAATAGTTTTATATCATCACTTAAAATAATGGTTCCCCTCTTCATACCTGCACCAACTCTACTGCCGCACTTACCAAATACATAGACAGAGCCAGCAATCATCTGTGCAGCAAGGAGATCACCACAATTTCCATTGATAATAATTTCTCCTCTTCTCATCTTGTTGGCAGTAAAATTTCCTGCATTACCTTTAATATAGATCAGACCACGATTCATACCCAGCTTATCACCACGGAAAGCAGCACCAACATAATGACCTGCATCACCATAAATCTTTATAAAGCCACCAGTCATTTCTGCTCCCAGCCAGTCACCCGTATTTCCTCTTATTTCAATTTTACCCCCTTTCATTTCAGAAGCTGTATGCATTCCTGTATTACCATCTACAATTATTTTACCAGAAGTCATTGCTGCTCCAATATATTTGAAATTAGATAAATCACCATATATCTCAATTTCAGGAGCTGGTTCACCTGCTATTTCAAAAAAATCTTTGAATTTATATGTTTTTTTGCCAACAAGCAGCTCTAAATTTTTTAAATCTTCCAGGTTAAGATCTTTAATTAAATCTGGATTAATATTTTCTGCTTCAACTGGAACTTTGCCGATTACCTCATTATCTCGTTTAATTAAGGCAGGATTATCTTCTTTAAGTTTTAACCTTAACTTACTCATCCAGATCACCTCTTAAGATTTCATGTAAATAAAAGTTTTCAGTACCTAAATCTCCACCATAATTACCTGCAGTAATTTCTATTATTCCAGGCACTGCAGCCGCTTTAATTCCTCTTTTCATAGCCTGAGCAACAGCTTCAGTACTTAAACCGTCAATTACAATTTCGTATACTGCACCAGCATTATTTTTGAGCTTACTCTCGGTCTGACCTTTAATAGTTGGACAAAAGGCTGTATTTGTAGACGCGTTTAAAAATGAATATTTTGATTCAATTTTACTGCCGCTGCTAACTATACCACCTGGGAATGGCATAACAACTCCTTTTACTTCTCGCATTTTTTCAACAGCATTTTCAGCAGCCTGGAGAGCTGTTTTCTGATCTTCTCCTATTATAATTATATTCCCACCACCAATACCTTTTTGAATACCAAAGCTTTCTTCTATTAAAAACTCTCCGCCCATGATTGGGATTCTCCAGAATCTCCTATCTGCATAAAGTTTAGATATTTGAAAACCATCTCCAAAATAACGAATGTCTCCACCTACTTTAATCTTTTCTTCACTTTGAAGTCCATTAAAACAGGCTGTAGTAGCAGCTGTCATAATTGTTTGACCAACTCTTTTACGCAGTTCTTTTTTGAGGCTGTCTTTTTTCATGGTAAAAAATAATATACTATAGCCTGGCCTTCCATCTATTGTTTCTTCTGGAGATAACTTTTTCTCTATACCTGCTTCTATTCCGCATTCGATGATAGAAGTAGCAAATCCAGATGCTTCTCTGGCTGCAGTTTTTGCCCATTTATCGTTCTCAGCTGTAACTATAACCCTTGTTCCATACATACTGAAAGCTTCTGCAAATGTATCAGCGATATTTATGCCTTTGACCTGCATGGAACCACCTCCACTTTATTAAAATAATTATCAGTAACAGCATAATTATCAATTGACATACTGTAAAATTTCTGAAAATCTCCTCTTATTTCTGCTTGAATATTTTTATCATATTCTGGTTTTATCATTAATGTTCTGCCTGGTAATAATTTATCCGATTTAAGTTCTCCATCTTCTACAACTAATATCCCATCTTTGAAAACCAGAGCAGGATGAGCGAATACATCTGCTATATCTTTATTTTCAAGACTCTTATATACTGCTATATCTGCATCAGCACCAGGGGCAAGATGGCCTTTATTTTTCAGCCCTAATGATTTTGCCGGTCCTGAACGGCTTACTGCAGCAATTTCATAAAGACTGTATTCACGCTTAAGATTACTGATATCAGTATAATTATCTATATTTTTATGCATACCAGAGATATATTCTTCTCTATAGTCTTTATCCATCAGCAGTTTTATTATCCAGGGATAGGCTGTAAATGGTCCAGCATTTGGATGATCTGTTGTTAAAAACACTTTAAATGGATCTTCTATTTTCAAAAACAGCTCCATACCTGTGGCCCATTGTATGCCATTAACTAAATTCTTTTTCTTATAATTCATTGGTACAATACCAGAGCCAGTTTCCATTTCTACATCAGTATTTACCCATTTATGACCAGATAGTTTATGCAGATTATATTCTAATACACCATCAGCTGTCATTGTTGTTGCCTCACCAAAAACTAACTGTCCTATATCTACAGTTAATTTTGGGTGTTTGTTGACTGCTGCTGCTACTTTGTCAGTTGCAGTTCTAAACTTAATCCTATCATTTTCATTTTTACCATAACTGCTGAATTGAATATGTGTGATGTGCAGTCTCCTATCTTTAAGCAGTTCTAATGTGTCTAAAGTTGTTTTGTAATTTCCTGCAGTACCTAGATCATTTGTATGCAGATGAACTGCATGTGGTAAATTCAATGCGTCATTAGCCTCTGTCAGAGCAAGCATTATCTCAGAAGGACTCAAATTAAAGCTTGTCCCCTTGTCTTTTATGCCCCGCATTCTTTTGCCTTCTTTCCAGGCTTCTACTCCTGCTGGATTTACTACTTTTAATGCATAAGCTCCTGTTACATCAATTAACCAGCCTAAATAGTTTTTTAGGGCCTCCATATTGTTTTCACTAATAAATTTTAAAACAAAATAATTATTACCACTTAATACTAGAAAACCTTTATCTATAAAAGGAAGATCATTAAATTCTTCATGAATATGTTTTGCTTTCATTGGTGGCCCTGCAGCTTCCATAACCGTTGTATAACCCATCATACTATATCTATATCCAGTAACATAACTGCTGGGAACAGTTGAACCAACTCCTGAACGCAGTTTGCCCTTTCTAGCAATATTATCCCTTCTGTGATCTTCAGGTCTCAATACTCGACCAGAGTTGACCTTAGGACCTGCTATATGTGAGTGAATATCTACTCCACCTGCCATTAATATTTTATTTTCAAGATCTATTTCTTCTAATTCACCAGCAGCTTTCAGTTTCTTTATTTTTTTAGCTGACGGTTTCTCTACTATCTTATCATCTTTAATCCAAATCTCTCCTAATTCTCCATCTATCTTTTGAGCTGGATCATATATTACCCCATTAAATAGTCTAATCATTTTCTATCAGCTCCCCTATTTTAACCAGAGCTTCTGCATCATCTGGCCATTCATCTTCTAAAAAAGAACGCAAATGTAGTGGTACATGATCCATTCTATAAACAGTTCCAGAAGCTGTAATTCCTTTTAAGGCAGATGGTATTACTACTTCTGCCTTATCAGTAGTTAGATTCCAGTGAGGATCAAGAACAATTGTTGGGATTTCATCAAGATATGCTGCTGCTTGATGTGGTAAATTAGCTGCAGGATCAGATGCAATTATAAATGCAGCATCCACCTCTCGATTTGCAAGCAGATCAACAGCTGTATATTCACCTGGATTATAACGGGGATAGGCACGACTAAAATTAACTGCAAATGGGTAACCTGTCTGCCAGGCCATTGTAATTTCACTTCCAGCAACATTTCCATGACCCCGCATCGGCATCATTACAAATCTCCCAAAATCATTCAAATCTCTGATCAAACTCATTGCAGCCCAGGTATTCATATATTTTGCCCCTGTCATAGTTAAACCCATACCATAAAAAATACTTCCGTATTTTGCATTTTTAAGTTTTTCTGCAATTACTTTTAAATCTTCGATGTCTATTCCCGCAATCTGATTATTGTTTAATTCTGGCTCTTTACCATTTACAAGCATTCTTAAAGCCATTAATAGTTCAAAATCTTTACCTGGCTCAACCTCAAAGAATTGATCAGCCATTTTGGCTGTTGGGGTTTTTCGCACATCAAAAACTATCACTTCTCTGTCAGATCTATTCTTTTTAAATAGTCCTTCAGAAAGCATTGTATATCTTTTTGAGTGATTGGGATGGGCTTCAACTGGATTTGCTCCCCAGAAAATCATTAAATCTGACCTGTTTTTTATTTCTCCCAATGTAGCAGTTACCATTCCAACCAGCTGTTTTGCCATTGTACCAGGGCCATGACATACCGAAGAAGTACTGTCAATGTTTGCACCAGAGAGTTCAGCAATTTTAACTGCTGTTTTTTGTGCTTCTGCTGTAGTACTGCTTAATCCGTAAATAAGAGGGTTTTTACTGTTTTTGAGGATATCAGCTGCTCGACTGATAGCTTCATCATAGTCACATTCTTTGCCATTCAGCATAGGTATAGTTCTGTCTTGAAGTGCATGCATATATTTTTTGCGAGAAATGGCACAGGCATTCTTAATTTTTTTAATCTGATTAGATTCTACTTCTACTTCTATATTATCACAAAGTGCACCACAGAATGTACAGGTTATGTTTTCATATTTTTTAACTTCACTCAATGATTGCTCCCCTCCTTCTTTTCTATAATTACAATTTTACTTTTAGAATTCGGCATACCAGTACCACCAGTATCAGTACCAATTAATTTATTTGCTGTTGGCCCATAGGCCATAAACACAATTTTTTCTGATAGATCTGCAGATCTACATTCAACTTCTGCACTACCAGAATCACTCTTCAAAATTACTTTTTCCCCTTCATGAATATCATATTCTTCCATAATAGAACTGCTCAGCTGAACATATGCAGTTTCATTTTTATAATTTTTATTCTTTTTTCCTGAAACAGATGCCATACCCTGTTTGATAGTTCTTCCTGTAATAAGGGTAAATTTTTTATCTTTAAGCAAAATTATCCCTCCTTATTCTTCTTATTTTTTTACGTATTTTATTTATAATAAAAATATTTTTTTGCTTCTAAAAATACTTTTCTAATCAGCTGCCAAAATTTTTCTCTATTATCCGCTTTTAAAATTACAGTAAAAACAGGATCTCCTTTCAAAAACTTTTCGTCAATTTTGGGTATATCTTTTATAAGATATTTGTTTTGATCAGATTCTGTTATTGAGTCTCTGATATTTTTATTATTTAGTTTTTTTAAATCATCTTTAATTTTTAAATTTTTCTGAGCATAATATATTAATTTTCCGCTTTCTTTAATACCGGTATTTAGTAATTTATGAATATAACTTTTATTGATATTTTTTTCAAAATATATTTTAAATACATCCTCAGAATATATAGGGAGCAATAACTCAACTGCAGCTGTAAATCTTGGATTCAATTCTAAAAAATATTTTTCGCCATTTCTTATCATAAAGTCAAATCCATTGATACCCTTTAGACCATATGTACTGGTCAATAGAGCTGCTGTTTCCTGAAGAGTTTTTCTTAATTGCTCATCTGCTTTAATTAAAATATTTCCACCGTATTTAAATGGATTATCAGTATTACGAGCATTTAATTGTTCTGTAACTGAGAGCAGTCTGGAATTTCTGGTGTCTGCACCAAACTGAGCTGAATATAATTTACCATCTATATACTCTTCAAAGTAATAATTATCATTTTTCAATTTCCCTTTAATTCTATTATAATCTTTTAAAGAATTGATTAATTCAATTTCTTTACCTCCACCACTTTTTAGAGGTTTGAGTAAATATTTTTTATCTGAATTAGAATACTCATTATTAAATCTATTTTTAATAAAATTTTTATCAAATATAATTTCAGGAGTTTTTAACTTCGTTTTACTAATAACTTTAAATAATTCAAATAAACCATTTTTTGAGCAAAGATTATCTATTACCTCTGAACTATTTGCGGCAAATATTAAATTATCCAGGACTTCAAGCCTGGAAAGAAGTTCTGGATGATTATCCCAGTTTGAAGTATAAATAAAATAAAATTTTTTATCAGAATTTTTTTTAAGAAAATCTCTTATCATTTTAAATAATACTTTAATAGAATAATGGCAGCCAGGACTATCTTTAATTGAAAAATAGTCCGCAGTATATTTTTTTAAGTCCTGGTCGCCAAAATAATCAAAAGAATAGATTTTACAACCAGATTTGGCCGCAGTTTCAACTAACGCTCTGCTGGAAAATCCACTTATAATAATATTCATTTTTAAATCTTTTCATAAAGTTTATATACTTCCAAAGCATTAAATATTTTATCATTATCTTTAAATAATTTTGAAACAGCTTCTTTATGCAGTTTCATTTTTAATCCACCTATACCAAGAGCTCCAAATACTTTAATATTATCAAGTTTATCTCCATCTGCTTGAGCTTCAATTCCCTCAATGCCTGCAGGACTTACAGCATTGATATCTGCCATTACTTTTATACCATCAGTGTTTTCCCACATTTCTTTTTTGATAAAATTTATTTTTGGTGGGCCTGCTGATAATATAACCTCTTTACCTTTTATGACTTCTCTAAAATCTTCATCTTTTGAAGCTTCTACTCCTATTATATTTTCTACTCCATAATCTTCTTTGATTTTTGCTGCCTTTTTATCTGCTTTTTCCTGTTTTCTAGATGTAATAGTTACTTCTGCACCTTCTTTTGCAAAAAGAGCTGCAGCTCTTACACCTACTGGACCTGTACCTGCAGCAATTAAAACTTCTTTTCCCTTAAGATCTACTTCTTCTCTAATTTTTAGTACAGCTGCCGCTGCAGTTGTGTTAGATCCATTAGAATCAAGCATGGTAGAAACTCTAAAGTTTGCAAAAAACACATCTTTAACAGCTTCTAAAATTTCTTCACCCTTTTCGACATCAGAACCTCCAATAAATACAGCAGTATTTTTAAGCTTTTTTGCTCTTCGTGTAAAAACTGCCCCATAAATAATATCCTCTACATCTTCTTTTGTTATTTCAAAATGAGAAATTATATTATCAACCCCGGCATCATAAGCAACAACCTGATCAAAAGTGCTGGGCCTTTTATCTGTATCTAACTGAATTAATAATTTTTTCATCATTTACACCCCTGTATAATTTTTGAAGACAGTGGTAAAAACCACTGTCTTCATCATTCTATATTAGTTTAAACTGCTCTATTATACTGTATCTTTCCAGTTACAGTGCTGATGCTTCTTAACATACATACATACTGCACAATCTTTACAGTAACGAGCTGGTGCAACTACTTTACCTGGATCTGTTGCAATAATATTTGTCATCAATGTAGCAGTAACGGGCTCACTTGTTAAAAGACAAGGGAAGTCAGCTAAACGCATTAAAGAAGAGAACTTAACAGAAATTGCACATGCAGGATAAGCATAGTCCTGTGTGTTTTGTAGTACATAACTGTTTTCGATAGGACTAAAGTCAACATCTATGCCCTTAACTTTAGCTCCAGCACCAATTGGTTCATCATCAATAATCTTGTCACCACGGTGAATCATATCCATAAAGTCAACATTATGAAGCTCAGCAGCCATACCTCTGCCTGGATTTAAGTTAACATAGTTATGGAATCTCTTTGTTAATAGATCTACAATCATTGGAGCTGTAAAACCTTCATCCCATAACATTGAACTAACTGCTGCAGCTGTGGAACCTGTTGCAACACTTAAAATATCGTAGAGACTGTCATAACCTTTATCTAATCCTCTTTCAAGTGTATTTTTCATCACATTAGATACAACTTCTATAATTTCCATGTTAACATCATCTTTGAGCATGTTAAATGTTGATTGAGCGATATGGTGACCAACATCACCAACACAATAAGCAGGAACTACAACAATATTACCCGGATGAACTCCAGCTTCTTTAGCTGCTAAAACAAATGGTTTCATCCATTCCTTGTAGCGCTTCATATATTCTCTACAGTCAAATGAATCCATTCCAGCATCGTCCATTAGCTTAGCCTGAGCATCTACAGGATTATCATAGAGAGTCCGCATAGCCTCTACTTCTAATTCTGCAGCTTCTGCTGCTGTTTTGCCTGCTTCTACAGCTTCAGTAAATGCTGCGCCAATACCATAAGAAGTATTCATACCCCAAGATTTAGAAGCTAATAATGTTTTTTTGTAGTCACTATCTATATCAGTATTTTTTAATACTTCATTAACAACATTACTAACTGAACCAGGACTGAAAGCAAAGTCAACTACACAGGTTGGTCCATACATTCCACCATATCTTCGCATTGATTCTCTAGCAATTAAAGCTTCTTCTTTCTTTATCTGCTCCATAAACTTCTCTGCAGCCTTGCGGAATTCTGGATCATCTTCATATAAGATTTCTAGAATTGGAGGTGTTTGATAATGCTCTACAAAAGGGTCATCTTTTGGTGCAATTGTATCTGTTAGATCTTTAAGTATTTCATAATGGGCTTTTACTGATTCAACATGTAGATCAATAACCTCTTGTGACTGACCTTCAATTGCTTTCATGTTTTTAACTGCATCTACATAAGGTTTCGCATCACTAATTTTAAACTCTCCACCTCTATTTTCCTTAAAAACACCAACATCAGCCATTTGAGCTGCTACCGCTTCATCAATCATTTTTTTTGCTATTTTTGCATTTGCCATAAATATCCCCCTTTTAAAATTATTAAACTCATTTCATAATAAGTAAATAAATTACTGAATATTCTAAAACTTAAAGCCCAAAAACTTTTACAGTAAACCTCCTTTCCTTTAGAATGATATTCTGATGCCAGAAATAAAATATACCTATAATAGGAGTAGTAAGTCTATAAATATTATCTGGCATCAACAAAATTATTGGCATACATTAAAACTGGACATATTGATTTATCTCTTTCTGATGTCCCACCCTATAATAATGCATATTCTATGCCAGAACTATATAAACTAAATAAAAATATTACCCCTATTCTAACAGTAAAGTTAGAGCTTTAGTTTTGTGAATATTTTATTAATTCAAATAATTATCTAATTTTTTGTTTAATTATTTTACAATGTATAAAAACTAAACATTTTTTGTGATTTTTGCGCCTTCGTTTGCTGCTGATGTAATATATATTTTGTCTATTTTTGATTTAAATTTAATTAAAATATCTTCTTTAATTTCTTTTGCTTTTTTTTCATTTGGAAGTAGAGCATATAAACTAGGTCCCCAAGAACTCTGACCTCTACCGAGAACTTGATTAGATTCAAGAAAAGCAATTATTTCTTGAGCATATTCAGAGGTATATCTGCCTGACTGAATTTCAGAAAAATAATCTGCAACATTATCTTCTATTTTATTTAAATGTACGGAGAACTTTTTAATGTCTTTTTCTTTAAGAGCAGG
>JAGYNO010000053.1 GCA_018399955.1 Halanaerobium sp.
GAAAAAATATTAATCGGTATAATAATATAGAATAACCAGTTACCAAAATAATTAATATTCAAAAGTTTTAAAGCTATTGCAGTATAAAGCAAAAATATGGAAGTTTTCCCTATAAAGGTAGGGTCAATTAAATCATGACCAAAAAAATAAGTTATAACTGCAGATAATAATATAAAAATTTCTCTGCCTAAAATAATAATAGAAACTATCCTTGGAATTAAATCTAATTTTATTAGTACAAATAATATACTTACAATGGTCAATTTATCTGCAAGTGGATCTAACAGTTTACCAACTCTAGATTCCATATTATATTTTCTTGCAATATGGCCATCAACTAAATCTGTAAATGCTGATGCAGCAAAGAGAATCCCCGCTAAAAAAAGTTCTCCCTGAACAAATAAATATAAGTAAATAGGTATAAGTAATATTCTTATTATAGTAATACAATTAGGAATTGTAAACAAATTTATCACTCCAGAGATACTAATTATTCTTATATTCTTCACTGCTTATTATTTTACCATCTTCAGCTTCCTGAGTAATGACTTTATATTTTTTATCAAATTCCATTCTCAATTTTATTTTATTATAGCAGTTATCACATATAACTACTTTTTTTATTTCATAAGCAGCTTCTCTCTGTTCTTCATAAACTTTCTGAATGTCATAACTTTTTCTAAATATCAATTTCATTTGATTACCGCATTTGTTGTCCTCTATATAAACTTCAATCAGTTTGCTATCATTTCCTGCTTTAGTAAAAATATTTTTTAATTTATCAAATAAACCCATAATTAACCCTCCTTATAAACTGTATCAAATTATATAAATATATAGCGATAATTAATATTTGCTTATAAATTATTACTTCCTAGCTTTACCCTCTAATAATATCTTAATTTAAATTTTTAACTTTTTCTAAGTATTTATCCATATCAAATTTGCGTTCCAAACCATTTGAATTCATATATCTAACTTTACCAAATATTTTTCTTTCCTTCCAGGCCCTATCATGTTTGCCAAAACACCAGCTTACCCCTGCATAGCTGTTAGCATCTCTACCATCAAGAGCATATTCATTATTTAACTTTAATGCAATCCTGTAAGCTTCTTCTGGATCATCAACCCACTCCAAAATTTTCTTCCCCCAATACATCCGCATATAATTATGCATTTTGCCAGTTAGCTTAAGTTCTTTTTGAGCTGCATTCCAATACTTATCATGAGTATTATAATTATCAAATTCCTGATAACTATATTGAAAATTTCGTTGATCTGATGCATGTTCTTTTAAAGTTGTATATGCCCAGTCAGGCAGAATTTCCTTTAAACCCTTATCATAATTTTCATTGTAATAAATAAAATTATAACTCAACTCCCTTCGAACAAGCAGTTCTTCTATAAAACCAGCTTCATCTTCTGGAGAATTTATCGCTGCAAGAGCTGCTTGAAGTGGAGATATTTGACCAAAATGTAGATAAGGACTTAAATCAGATTGATAATCTAGATGAGGTAAATTTCTTTTCTCATCATAATCCTGCAGCTTATTTTCTATAAAATCATTTAATTTTTTTTCAGCTGCTTTATAACCACCAGCAAAAAATTTTTTGAATGATCTTTTATCTTCAAATTCAATATTTTTTAAATAATTATCTAGATTTTTGATAATTTTATTATTTATTTCTTTAGTTAATTTTATTTCTCTTTTATTTTTCAATTCTAAAATTGCAAGATCATTTAAGTACTGATCTTTAATTTTATTAATTTTCTTACGTATTGTATAAGCTGCATATTCTTCTTTATCAGAAACTTCTTCAACAGGACAAATTAGATTTGTTTCAACTGTATAAAATGGTATTTCTAATAATTCTGCAGCATTATTTTTCCATCTTCTTAAATTTTTAAGATAAACTTTTTCACTTACTAATATGCTGGCATCTCTTAAAATATCTGAAATTAAATCTAAACTATTATATTCAAAGATATGAAAATTTAAATTTAATTTTTCAGCCTGCTGCTTCAATTCTTTTAAACCAGCAAACATAAATTCAAATTGACCATATTTTGCCTCTGGATAATTTTTATCTACTAAAAAGAAAATAAGTAGAGGCTGATTTAAATAGTTAGCTCTACTTACTGCATAATTGAAAGCATGATTGTAATTAAACCGCTGAGCAGACTGCATCCAGTATGCTGTAAAATTTCCATTATTCAAATCAACCTCATTTATTTTCTCTATTCTACTTTCATTTGTCTTCACTTTTTAACTCCTTCATCAAAATGAATATCCATCTGTGGATATGGAATATTAAACCCAGCTTTATCAAACTCTTCTTTTACCTGTTCATGTAAGTCATAATATACTGACCAATAATCGGCAGGTTTTACAAAAACTTTTACATCAAAATTAAGTGAACTACCTGCATGTTCAGCAAGTCGAATTGTTGGGGCTGGTTCATCCATTATCAATTCATGTGCTTTGACAACTTCATTTAACACTCTTTTAACATCCTGAATATCATCATCATAACCTACACCAAAATTTAAATCTACTCTTCTTTTATCTACAGCACTATAGTTAGTAATACTGTTTGTAGCAACATTACCATTAGGTAGATAGATTTTTTTGTTATCAGGAGAAATTAAAATTGTGTATAATATTTCAATTTCCATTACCTTACCTTTGTGGCCGGCAACTTCTATCATATCTCCTGCTGTAAAAGGTCTAAATATTAAAAGAAGAACCCCTCCTGCGAAATTTGCCAAACTGCCCTGTAGTGCAAAACCTACTGCAAAACTGGCAGCTCCTAATACGGCAACAAAAGAAGTGACTTCAAGACCTATAGTTGAAGCAATAGATATAAATAATAAAATCATCAGAATTGCTCTGGTGATTGAAATTAAAAAACCAGTTAAGGTTCTTTCAAATTTACCCTGGATATTTTTTTCAAGCAGTTTGAGAATAAACTTAATTACCCATAAACCTACTACGAGTAGAATAACTGCTAATAAAAATTTCATACCATAATTTGCTAGAATTGAACTAGCTGCTGTTGAAATTTGATCCATTTTCTATTCCTCCTCTTTTATTTTAATATTACCTAAAATTATATAGTTGAGATTATATTAATAAGATTAATCTCAACTATATAATTCTAGTAAAAGATAAAGTATCCTGCACATTAAAGCAGATATAGAGAAGAACCGGGTTTACCGGTCCCTCGTAAGTGTATGTTTAAATATCAACTGTTTCTTTAAAAGATTTACCGCTTCTAAATACAGGAACCTTACGCGCTGGTATCTGTATTTCTTCATTTGTCTGAGGGTTCCGACCTTTTCTAGCACTTCTATCTCTTACTTCAAAAGTACCAAACCCAATTAATTGAACATTATCACGGTCATCTTCTGGTTTTTTTGCTTCTCCTTTGAGGTGTTCCATAATTGTGTCAATCATATTATTAATTACTTCACCAGTATCTTTTTTAGTGACACCGGTATTTTCTGCAACGGCATCAATTAGTTCATTTTTAGTCATTGAGATTCACCCCCTTTAATCATAAAAGCTTTGTCTTTCATAAGTAATATTCTCGCTACACCGGCGTTCTCCTGCTTTTAAGAAGAAAAAATTAATTATGATAACTAGATATACCAGAAAGAATTATCAACCACAGCTTCCATTTCATGTTTCTTGCTTCTCAACATTAATTCTTCTACTGCCTGATAAGGTTCTTTGCCTTCAAAAAGCACCTGATAAACTTGATATGTAATTGGCATTTCCAGCTCAATATTTTCTTTCTGCAGATGCTTGTAAATAGCCCTTGTAGTTTTTACTCCTTCTACTACCTGTTTAACTTTTTCTTTTGCTTCTTCAATACTTTTACCTCTGCCTATCTCTATTCCAAACCTGCGATTACGGCTGTGCATGCTGGTACAGGTAACAACCAAATCTCCCATACCTGACAAACCGGCTAATGTCATAGTTTTTCCACTATGATATTCCACAAATCTTCCCATCTCCATTAAGGCTCTTGTAATCAAAGCAGCTCTAGTATTATCACCAAATTCTAATCCATCACAGATACCTGCTGCTAAGGCAATAACATTTTTTACTGCCCCACCAAGTTCTACCCCAATTATATCAGGATTTGTATAAACCCTAAAATAAGGTGACATAAATAAATCCTGTACTTTTTCTGCATCTTCCCTTTTTTTTGATGCAGATACAATAGCTGTAGGAAGTTTTTTAATCACTTCTTCAGCATGAGTAGGACCAGATAATGCAACAACATTTTTAAAACCCGAGTCTTTGATTATTTGTGAGTTAACTTTAAAACTTTTTTCTTCAATTCCTTTTGCAGTGGAAACAATTAAAGTTTTGTTATCTATAATATTGCTTAAACTTTCTGCAGTGATTCTTGTGGCTGAAGTAGGTACTGCGAGTACTACCAAATCAGAATCTTTAACAGCTTCTTCTAAATTACCAACTGCTTTAAGTGACTGCTCCAATTTTTGTTCAGGAAAATATTTGTAATTAATATTTTTTTGATTTATCGAAAGAGCAGTTATTTCATCTCTCGCATAAATTTTAGTTAAATGCCCATTTTCAGCTAAAATATTTGCCAGGGCTGTTCCCCAGCTTCCTGCTCCAACTACTGCTGCCTTAATTTTTTTCATCTGCTGCCTTTCCTAATTTATCAGGATCCATTCTGTTCTCTTCACCATTAAGGAGCCTTTTTATATTTGCACGATGGGTATACATTACAAATAAAGACAGAAGAGCTCCAAAAATTATATGGGCTGTGGGAAAACCATTAAAATATATTACAAAAGGTAAAGATATAGAACCAATAATCGAACCGAGTGATACATATCTAGTTGTCATTACAAGAACAAGCCAGATAAGGGCATAAGCTAAAAATGCAAGTGGATAAAGCTTTAATATTACTCCAAATGTTGTTGCAACTCCTTTACCACCTGAAAAACCCATAAATATTGACCAGTCATGACCTGCAATAGCTGCTACTGCAACAAGCAATATATATACAGATGCTGCATCTCCAATTATAAGCTGACCGATTAGTACACCTATAAAACCTTTTAAAATATCAAATACTGCAACAAGAACACCAGATTTCAGACCCATAACCCTTGCAACATTTGTAGCACCGATATTCCCGCTTCCATATTTTCTTACATCAGTTTTCATAACATATTTAGTTAATAAAAAGCCAGATGGAATTGAACCAATTAAATAACTTAATAAAATAGAAATAATAACCTGCATACTTTAACCTCCTTTTATTTTCTCTGTTTTAGCTTAAATACTAAAGGATTACCTACATAACCAAAAGCTTCTCTTAAAACATTTTCTAAATATCTTTGATATGCAAAATGCATTAAATTAGGATCATTAACAAAAAAGACAAATTTAGGAGGTTTAACTCCTACCTGACTTCCATAATATAATTTAAGTCTTTTCCCTTTTCGGCTTGGCGGCTCACGCAGCTGTACTGCTTCAGTAATAACTTCATTTAAAACTCCTGTTTTTATTCTAAGATTGCTTTGATCAACAACATACTCTATCAGTGAAAGCATTTCTTCAATTCTTTTACCAGTTAAAGCTGAAATATAAGTAATAGGCACATAATTTAAAAACTTAAGCTGGTAATATACTTCATCTGTATATCTTTCCATTGTTTGAGAATTTTTATCCATGAGGTCCCACTTATTAATAGCCATAACCATTGCTTTTCCTTCATCATGTGCATAACCAGCTATTTTTTTATCTTGTTCAGTAACACCTTTTTCTGCATCTATCATCATCAAAACTGCATCAGATTTATCTACTGATTTTAGGGCTCTTAGATTACTGTAATATTCAATTGATTCTTTTACTCTTGATTTTCTTCTCAAACCTGCAGTATCAATAAAATTGAACTTAATATTATTCCATTCAATTAATGTATCAACTGCATCACGAGTAGTTCCAGGCATATCACTAACTATTACTCTTTTTTGGCCAACAAGATGATTGATAAGACTTGATTTGCCAACATTAGGCTTTCCTATAACTGCTATATTAATTATATCTTCTTCTAATTCATCTTCTTCATATTCAGGAAGTTTCTCAGTAACTCTATCAAGTAATTCTCCTATATTTTTGCCATGTTCAGCAGAAATTAATACTGGTTCACCAAAACCAAGTGAATAAAAATCCCAGCTAATTTCTTCTGAATTAGAAAAATCCTCAACTTTGTTTATAGTCAATATTACTTCTTTATTTGTTCTATAAAGCAGCTGTGCTATTTCTTGGTCAATACCTGTCATACCTGTACGGGCATCAACTATAAATAGTATAACATCAGCTTCTTCCATAGCTAATTCTGCTTGATGTTTAATCTGGTTTTTTATTTGATCATTATCTCTGGGGAGAATTCCACCAGTATCAATAACATTAAAACTTCTGCCCAGCCATTCTGATTTATCATATATTCTATCCCTTGTTACATTAGGCTCGCCCTCTACAATAGCTCTTCGACCACCGATTAATCTATTAAAAAGTGTTGATTTGCCAACATTTGGTCTGCCAACTATTGCTACTGTTCCTTTAGACATCTTTGATCACCTCCATCAAATCTTCTATATCATGAAGCAATTTTATATTATATTCTTTTAAATTCTGGATGAAATCACTAAATTTAACTTCATCTAAAAATTTGTTTTCATCATTCAAAACTATTGAAGGAATAACTATTTTATCATATTTATCCACAGCTATAGAACTAATTTTTCTTTCAATATCCTCTGCAGTTAAAAGTCCTGTCACCGTAACACTTTCACCAAAAAAATCATTCTTTACTTTGATGATATCAAGATTAATATTCTTTATTTTATTTATATTTTTAACTATACTATTTAATGCTTCTGCACCCAATTCTCCAGTTATAAGAGCTAGATTATTATTTATATCAATCTTTTCTGGTAAATCAAAATTTTTAAATTTATCAATTAGTAAAGCTGTTAAACCAATCCCGTTTTCAAGCTGTGGAAAATCATTATAAGCTTCATAATCTGGCAGCTCAGAATCGCTGTTTAAATAAAATTCATCAGCTGCATATATGAAGTTTTCTCTAAATTGTTCTTCAGCCTTATTCTGCCAAAATTTTATCTGTTCTAAGGTCTGTTTCATCTCCTGTTTTGTCAATGTCCGCAGATTAGTTAATCCTTCTCTGTGTTTAGTTAAACCAACTGGTACAATTCCTACAGATAATACAGCAGGATATAGTTCTATTAAATCATTTAATGTTCTATCAAGTTCTTCTTTGTCATTATATCCAGGACAGACTACAATCTGAGTATGAAATTGAATTCCATTCTTTTTTAATAAATTCAATATTTTATTAATCTCTGCTGCTTTAGGATTTTTCATCATTTCTACACGTAATTTTGGATTTGTAGTGTGTACAGAAATATTTAAAGGACTTAAATTTTTGCTTATTATTCTTGTAAGTTCCCTGCTGCTTAAATTTGTCAAAGTAATAAAACTGCCCTGTAAAAAAGAAAATCTGTAATCATCATCTTTTTGATTTAATGTGCTGCGCATATTTTTAGGCTGCTGTTTTACAAAACAAAATATACAATTGTTACTGCACTGTTTTAAACCATCAAAAATTATTTCTTTAAATTCAATTCCAAGTTCTTCCCCCAATTTTCTCCGCAATATTTTTTCTTCAATTTTTCCATCTGCTCTTTTTAATTTAAGAGAGATTCTCGGTTCAGAGATTTCATATAAATAATCTATATAATCCTTAATTTCATTTCCATTTATTGTAATAATTTTATCTTCAGATTTAATATCAGCTTTATCAGCTGTTGAATCCGGTATGATTCTTTCTATCTTAACCATCTTGAGCCTCCTGTGTGCTTGATAATATCATATTTGCCTGGACTAAGCAATACTCAGCTCTTAGAGGCTTAAGTTAAAAAAAAACCCGCTGCCCAAAATTGGACAGCGGGTGTTTTTTTAATTATTCACCCTGTTCAAAAATATCTCCAACAATTTCTCGTATTGTTGCTCCACCAGATGAGGATTCTTCATCATCTTTAGGCTTTGATTTGCTGGGGCTGGGTTTGTTTGAGCTTTTGCTCTCCTGTTTTGGTTCAGGCTTTTCTTCTAATTCTTTTAAGCTTAAACCTACTCGCTCCTGTTCAGCGTCTATATTGATTATCTTCGCTTCTCTTTCTTCGCCAACCTCAACTACTTCATCAGCAGTTTTTACATGACGGTGGGAAAGTTGAGAAATATGGATTAAACCTTCAATTCCATCTTCAATTTCCATGAAGGCACCAAAATCAACTAATTTAGTTATTTTTCCTTCTACTATTTCACCTTCATAATGTTTTTCAGCAAATTCTTCCCATGGATCGGGAAGCAGCTGCTTTAAACCAAGAGAAATTCTTTCATCCTCTTTGTTTACACCAAGCACTTTAACTTCAACTTCTTCACCTTCGGTAAGAACTTCAGATGGGCTTTCTATTCTACCCCATGACATCTCAGAAATATGAAGTAAACCTTCAATTCCTCCAAGATCAATAAATGCACCAAAATCTACGAGCTTTGTTACTATACCCTCAACTGTTTGACCTTCTTCTAGAGATTCTAGGGTTTCTTCTTTTTTGGCTGCTCTTTCTTTTTCAAGAACTTTTTTAGCTGAAAGTACAACATTGTTGTTATCTCTTTCAACTTCAATAACCTTCAGCCTTAGTGTTTCCCCTACATATTCACTAAGATCATCAACATAACCGATAGCTACATGTGAAGCTGGAATAAATCCTCTTACACCAACATCAACAACAAGACCACCTTTAACTTCTTTAGTGACTTCTGCTTCAATAATCTCATCATTTTCATGTGCTTCCACTATTTTTTCCCAGGCTTTTTCATAATCAGCCTGTTTTTTAGATAAAATCATATTACCTTCATCATCTTCTAATGTTAAAATGACAACTGAAATTTCTTGGTCCATTTCAACAATAGCATGTGGGTCTTCAACAGGACGATGACTTAAGTGACGCAGTGGAATAAAACCATCTGTTTTATAATTTACATCAACATAAACACCATTATCATTTATTTCAACAACAGTACCTTTTACTTTCTGGCCTTTGCGCAGATCAGCAATATCATTATCACTATATTTAAATTCTGCTTCTTCAGCTTCTGCAGCTTCTTCTTCGGCTTCCTCATCTACAGCTGCTTCCTCATCTGTAGTATCTTCTTCAGCCTCTGTTTCTTCAACCTCTGTTTCTTCAGTTTCTGCTGCTTCTTCACTAATTTCAGCTTCTTTTACTTCATCTGTTTCTTCTGCTGCCTCTACAACCTCTTCTTCTTGTCCCTCTACATCCTCAGTGTTTTCAATTTCTAATTCTTTGTTTTCTTCGTTCATTAACTGAATAACCTCCCTTATTAACCAGTCTGGAGTCGAAGCTCCAGCTGTAATTCCTACTTTATTTTTTCCAATCAGCCAATCTTTATTAATTTCATCGGCTGTTTCTATATGATAAGTAGGGGTATTAGTTGCTTCACAGATTTCTGCAAGTCTTGTAGTATTCGCACTATTATGTCCCCCTATAACAAACATAATATCTACATCTTCTGCCAGTCTTCTGGCTGAAGATTGTCTTACATCTGTAGTATTACAAATTGTATTAAAAACTTTAAGTTCTTTTACTTCAACAGCAATTGAAGCGATAATATTCCTAAAAGACTCTGGTGACTTTGTAGTTTGAGCTACAAAACCAACTTTGTTTTCTAGGTCTTTTTCTAATAATTCAGCTTTATCTTTTATTATTATTGCTTTTTTTCCTGCTGCTCCAAAAATTCCTTTTACTTCTGGATGATCTTTATCACCATAAATAAAAGTCTGATAACCTTCTTCTATTAGCTTTGCAGCATATTTTTGTGCATTTTTTACAAATGGACAGGTAGCATCAATTATTTTTAATTTTTTTTCTTTTGCTTTTCTTAAAATTTCTGGTGCTACTCCATGTGACCTAATGATTATGATGC
>JAGYNO010000054.1 GCA_018399955.1 Halanaerobium sp.
AATAAAAAAACCCACCTCTCGGCAGGATATTAATAAAATGACTCTACTCTAAATATTCTGATGTGAAATAATAAAAAAGCAGACCAAGTTTATAATGAGATTAAGAGCTATATTAATTAGTATTTAACCCTAAAAAAAGGATCTCCTTTCAGCAGGCCTTTAAAAACTCAATGAATTCTTGGACTAATTCTGGATCAAACTGAATACCTGAACATTTTTTTAATTCTTCGACGGCTTTTTCTTTACTCATAGCTTTTTTATATGGTCTGCCGCTTATCATCACATGATAAGAATCTATAATTGCAATTATCCTTGCCAGATAAGGAATATCTTTTTCTTTTAACTGTCTCGGATAACCACTCCCATCCCATTTTTCATGGTGGGCATATATCTCTTCTGCTACTATTGCAAATTCTTCAGAAGAGTTTGCAATTTTATAGCCTCGCTCTGGGTGCTCTTTGATTATTTCCCACTCTTCAGCCGTCAATTCACCAGATTTTTTTAAGATTTCTTCAGGAATAGTGACTTTCCCTATATTATGTAAATCTGTAAGCAGTAAAAGCCTGTTTAATTCTGAATTAGATAAATCTAATTTCTCTGCAAATGCTGTTGAAAATTTCTTCATTTTTTCTACATAATTTTTTGTTTGATTACTTTTTGATTCTAAAGTGTTAAGTATTTCTTTTACTATTTTGCTTTTTGTACTTCTACTTTCTGTTAATTTATTTGAATACATTTTATTATCAGCTTTTTTTAGAATCTCATTTATATCTTGATTTATCTTATCTTTAGTAGCATAACCTAATGCTACTGAAACAGTTAAAGCATCATTTTCTGTTTTTTTAGTTCTATCTCTAATTCTTTTTATTATTGTTTTTGCGCCTGTTTTTTCTGTATTAGGTAACAGTAGTACAAATTCATCTCCACCCTGACGAGCTAAGATATCTTCTTGTCTAGTTGACTCTTTTAATATTCCAGCAGCCTTTTTAAGCAGCTGATCACCTTTTTTGTGGCCCATACTGTCATTTATAATTTTTAAACCGTTTATATCAGCAATAATAATACTAATCGGCAGCTGTCTTTTTGTATCTAGTCTCTGCATTTCTTCTTCAAAGAATCTTCTGTTATAGAGACCTGTTAAACTATCCTTATAGGTTAAATTTCTTATTCTTTTCTCATTAAAATATTTTGAAAATGCATTGGAAATAATGTCAGTAAATATTTTTAACAATCTTATATCATCTTTTGAATATACTTTTTTATTTTTTACTGAATCAAAACCAAAGAAACCAAATAATTCATTTTCGACAAGCATGGGCATTACAAAAGCTGATTTTATACCCTGCTCCTTTAATATTTCTTGTTCAGATTCTGCTTCTTTAACCAATTTATCCACATCTTCAATATTTATATATTCATTTCTAGATAATTTATTCATCCACCAAGGAAATTTATCGGAAGAAAGATTCTGAAGTTTTTCTTTTTCTGGCTTGATTCCGTTATTACACCACTCATGTGTATTAGACATAATTTGCTTTTCTTTTGAAAACTGGAATATATAACTTCTATCAATATCAAAAAATGTTCCGATTTCTTTTAAAGACATATTAATTTTTCTATCTATATTGGCTGAATTAATTTCTAATAAATTTGATGATATTTGGGCAAGTGTTTTTTGAAACTTAAGCTGTAGTTCTAATCTTTCCTTCTGTCTCTTTTTCTCTGTGATATCACGCTGAATGCCCGTGTAAGCATAGATTTCTCCACTGCTGTCTGCTATAGGAGTAATTTTGAATTCACAGATAAAAGTAGAGCCGTCTCTGCGTTTATTTAACATTACTCTTTCACATATTTCACCTTTGGAAATCTCAGCATTAATTTTTCGCTGTATTTCATATTGTAAATCTTTTGCATTAAAAATCGCTGGCGTTTTACCTTTTATTTCTTTGAGTGAATAACCAAATAATCTTTCTGCTGCTTTATTTATATATTGTATTTTAAAATCACTATCAGTTATAATAACAGAATCCGAGATATTAGTCATTGCTTCTGCTAAAACTCTCAATTTTTTTTCTCTCTTTTTTCTTTCTGTTATATCTAAGTGAATGCCTACCATTTTGAGAGGTTGATTATTCTCAGTCCAATTTATTACTTTACCTCTGTCATTCATCCAAATCCAGCTTCCATCTTTATGCCTCATTCTTATTTCTGTATTATATGTATCTATCTCACCTGCAAAGTGTTTTTCTAATTCATCTTTGGACTTTTTTAAATCTTCTGGGTTCATAAAATCCTCCCAAGTGGCAATACTTGTTGGAGAAATCTCTTTTAAACTATAACCGATCATTTCTGCCCATCTATCGTTAAAAACTGTTTCTCCTGTTTGGATATCCCACTCCCAGGTTCCAGAATTAGTTCCTGAGATTATTAAATCCATACGATTTTTTTTAGCTTTTAGAGCATCTTGAATCAAAAGAAGTTTTAAATCATCTTCAATTAAAGTTTTAAATTCTCTCATTAAATTTTTGTGTTTTTCCTTTAAATACAAACTTTCATTATCAAGAATACAGATAGTACCAAATCTTTCTCCATCAGGCCAATTGATAGATAGGCCATAATAAGAAATCATATTGAGATCAATATCAGGGTTATCTTTCCAGGCTTTTTTAACTAATGCATTTTGGATTAAAAACTCTTTATTTTTACCGATTACAGTTTCACAGTAAAGACCTTTACCTAAAGCCTCTCTATCCCCAGTATTATAGGGATTATCCTCATGCTTATTTTTAAGCAGCACTTCGATACTATGTTCATTTAGTTTCATTATCAAAACTGCGGGCACCTCAATAATATCTGCTGTGGTATTTATAATATTCTGCCATTTATCCAAGAATTTGCTCTCAACTTCTGGTTTGGTATAATCTGTGATATTTACTTCTTTAAACAGTTCTTCTTCTCTTAAAAACACTTTAGTTTGCATTGGAAATCCTCCTAAAATAAATAAATATAATACATATTTTTCTTATATATATAATATTAGATAATGGATATAAAATTCCTCTAAAATTTGGAATATTTTTAAAAAAAAAGACCTACCATAAAGGTAGGTCTGAGATCACTTAGCTAATTTAGATTAAATTGTATATTAAAAGTTAATATAACTATGTTATGGAGTGGAGCTAAGTGCTCTTTTGATCAATTAAATATTATCTTGCTTGACCATATGTTTTAAATTTTTCCTGCATTATCTCCATTTCTTCATCATCAAGAATTACAGGCTCACCGATAGATTTGGCTCTATAATATGTTTCTGCTACATATTCTAGTTCTTCTGCAGTATTAAAGGCGTTTTCTATGCAGTCTGCTCCGGTTAAAAGTCCATGATTTGCTAGTATTACTCCATATCTATCTTCCATTGCTTTAAAGGCATTGTCCGCAAGTTCTTGTGTGCCATATGTTGCATAATCTGCACAGCGGACATTTTTACCTGCAAGTGCTATCATATAATGAGAAGCTGGAAGATCTTCTCTTAATAATGAGATTGTTGTAGAATAAATTGAATGACAGTGGACTACAGAAAATATATCATCTCTTTTTTCATAAAAAATCTTGTGCATCTCATATTCACTGGATGGTTTTCTTGATCCTTCAACTATATTACCTTCCAAATCCATAACAACTATATCTTCTAATCTAATATCATAATATGGTATACCACTTGGGCTGATAGCCATCAATTCTTCTTCTGGATTATAAATACTTAGATTACCACCTGTACCCTTAGTTAAACCTGTATCCACTAATTTCCTGCCAAATTCCATAATCTTTTTTCTCTCTAATTCTAATTGCATTATTTTCCCCCATTTATCTTTATTTAAGTAAGTTCAATTTAAATTTATTATTTTTTTAAAACAATGTCTTTAGATTGATATATAACTGCTTGAATTTTTCATAATTCTCCTCATAGTTCTGAGCCATATCAGCTTTGTAATAGTCTTTGTTTTCAGACGAAAGAAGTTCTGCCGCCTGCTTTGGAGAGTCATAGATTCCCAGCGCCAGGCCGCACATTATAGAAATACCCAGTGCTCCTGTTTCAGAACCGATGACAGCTTTAATCTTTTTGTTAAGTACTCCTGCCATTATTTCCATCCAATTTTCACTTTCACTACCTCCACCCAAAAACTTCATCTCATCAATTTTGATGCCTAATTCTTCCATTACTTCAAGGTTGTTTTTAAATGCAAAACTTACTCCTTCCATAATTGCTTTTACAAAATGATATTTTGTGTGATTTATTCTCAGCCCAAAAAATACTCCTTTTGCATCTGAATCCCAGATTGGTGATCTCTCTCCCATTAAATAAGGTAGGAATATAAGTCCTTCACTACCTTCCTCAATATTTATTATATTCTGATTGTAGATATCAAATGCATCTTTATTATTCTTATCAAAAGTATTTTTGAACCAGTTAAGGGCTGCTCCTGCTGTCTGCATTGGAGCCAGATTGACCCATTTATCTTCTAAACAGTAGTTCCAGCAGAATATACGCTCATCTGGATCTCCAATTCTCTGATCAGATACTACGGAAATTACACCTGCGGTACCAAGTATAGCTGCAACCTCTCCCTGATCAGTTACACCTGCACCAAGAGCAGCTGCAGCATGATCAGCTGAGCCATTAATGACTGGAGTTCCTGCTGGTAGGGAAGTAATTTCGGCTGCTGCTTCACTCACTTCAGCGATTACAGCTGTTGATGGTGCTAAGCTTGGCATCAAAGATTTATCTATTCCATAAAGACCAAATAGTTCTTCTGACCACTGCAGTTTTTCGGTATCAAATAATAGGGTACCTGCTGCATCAGAATAATCAGTTACCATTTCTCCACTCAGCTTAAATTTGATATAATCTTTTGCCAGCAATATTTTTTCTGTTTTGGCATAAATATCAGCTTGATTTTCTTTTACCCAAATTATATTTGGTGCTGTATAAGTGGGTGTTAAGAAATTAGCAGTAATATCAAATATCAACTCTCTATTTTGTTGATCGCTATTTATTCTATCAACAATAGCTTGACTTCTCTGGTCCATCCAGGTAATTGCATTTCTTAAAACTTGATTATCTTTATCTAGATATACATGGGTATGCATCTGTCCAGCAATACCAACAGCAGCTGTTTTAGCCTTAAGTTCAGGCCTATCTGTAAATATTTTGTTGGTCAGAGTTTTTACTGCATTCCACCAATCATCAGGATTTTGCTCTGCAAACTGCTGCTTTGGATTCAATATCTGATATTCGGCTGACTCAGATCTTATTAATTCTCCTTTATGATTCATGAGTACTACTTTAGTTCCCGTTGTACCAAGGTCGATTCCTAAAAATAAATTTTTATCCATCTTAAATCCTGCCTCCAGATTATTAGCTCTGTTTTTTAAATTTACTTATGACCTTATTGATCTATAAATTTTAAACTAGAAAAGGGGATTTTAAATCAAATATTAACTTTTACATTGTATTCTTCTTTTTTATCTATCTACAGCTATCTAATAATTCTTTAATCTATATAATTATCTAGATAATTCATCATATCTTCAACATTTTCTTGTGTTATTGGAGCTGTTACTGTACTTTCAGCATCTTTTACTGCAATATGTTCACCATTAATTATCTGCACAGCAGCATCTATACCTCGTTTACCCATTTCTGCAGGAAACTGGGCAATTGTTGCATACATCTCACCCTCTTTGACACTCTCTAAAGCCGCTGGAACTGCATCATAACCGATTACATAGATCTCATCTTCTTTACCAGCTTCAACTATAGCTCTATAAGCACCAATTGCCATACCATCATTACTTCCAAATATTAGATCCAAATCTGGATTGGCCTGCATTATATTTTGGGCAGCATTATAGCCTTTTTCTACTTCCCAATCAGCTGTTTGAGTTGCAACCACTTCTAATTTATCCTCCATACCATCAATAAAACCTTCCATTCTATCATAAGTATTCTGCTGACCAGAAATTCCCTCTAAAATTGCAACCTGTCCCTCTCCATCGAGAAGTTCAAGTGCCATTCTACCTGCATCTAAGGCACCATCATAGTTATCTGTTCCAATAAATGGAATCGGAGCAATCCCTGCATCTTCAAGAGTATCTTCGTTGAACTTGGTATCTAAATTGATAACCGGAATTCCGGCTTCTTCAGCTTTCATTAAAGCTGGTGCAAGTGCCTCAGAACTGCTTGGTACAATTACTATTGCATCAACTCCTCTGGATATCATGTTTTCCATCTGCTGCAGCTGTACTAAAGCATCTGCATGAGTCTGAGGTCCCTGAACTGTTAAATCTATATCATATATATCTGCCCTCTGTTCTGCCCCATTAATTAAAGCTATAAAGTACTCATTACTTAAAGTCATTGGTATCAGACCGATATTAATATCTTCCTGTGCAAATACAGTAACTGAAAAACTAGCCAGTAATAAAACCACCATAGAAACTACTAATAATTTTTGCATATTTAACATCAATATTACCCCCTATTTATTCTTAACAAGATATAATTGTCATTTTCTTCTCATTAATTTAAATCCCCTTAGGTCTAGTGTTTTCAATAATATTTTAAACGAAATCATAATTTAAAAAATATAACTACTTATCAACTAATATTATTGTCTTTTCATTTTATCAAAAAATACAGCAACAATAATGACAATACCAATAATTATTTGCTGATAAAAACCGGGAACATTTAATATAGATAATCCATTCCTTAAAGTCCCCAAAATTAATGCACCAACTAATGTGCCAAGTAAACTGCCCTTACCTCCTGACAATGCTGTACCACCAATAACTACAGCAGCAATCGCATCTAACTCAAATCCATTTCCTGCAGTAGGTGCCGCATAATTCAACCTTGCTGTTAACATTATTCCACCCATAGCTGCAAATAAACCGCTGAATATATATGCTGAAGTTTTTACTGCTTTAACTTTAATTCCGGACAATCTAGCTGCTTCACTATTATCCCCAATTGCATATAGATAACGTCCCAATTTGTGTTTTGTCAGCAGTAAGTACATTAGAGTATAAAATACAGCAACATAAATGATGAAAATGGGTATTCCGAATATAGATGCTGATGAGACTATCCCAAAAGATCTAGGCAGCATTGATACAGGTCTTCCCCCATTAAGAGCTAGAGCCCCACCTCTAGCAATACTCATCATACCAAGTGTTGTAATAAATGCCGGCACTTTACCATATGAGATGATAAAACCGTTAATTAAACCTATGAATACTCCTATTACAATACTCAATAATATCGCCATTGGTACTGAAATACCGAAATCAACCATCATCATACCTAGAGCAATACTTATAAAAGCAGCTA
Organism: Halanaerobium sp.; assembly: GCA_018399955.1. GTDB lineage: Bacteria > Bacillota > Halanaerobiia > Halanaerobiales > Halanaerobiaceae > Halanaerobium. The sequence continues at coordinate 7,394 of JAGYNO010000054.1, forward strand.
TAGAACCAACACTTAAGTCTATACCTTCAGTAATTATAACAATAGTCTGCCCGATTGCTATAATAGCAATAATTGAAGACTGAATAATAATATTTGATATATTTGATACTGTAAAAAAAGATGAACTAATTACAGAAAAAATAGCGAATATTATTATAAAGCCTAAGTAAATTCCGTAATCTGTCAAATAATCTGCAATGGCTCTATCATTAGCTAAAAAACCTTTGTTTACTGCTTTTGTATTATTAAGCGTAGACATTATTTTTACCTCCCCCAACTGCAGCTGATAATATTTCTTGTTGGCTTAAATCCTCATCATTAGTAAATGTATCAACTAACCGGCCATCTGCCATTACCATTATTCTATCTGAAATTCTTAGTAATTCTGGCAGATCAGATGATATCATAATTATTGAAGATCCATCCTGAATCAGCTTATCCATAATTTCATAAATTTCTTCCTTAGCTCCTACGTCAATTCCACGGGTAGGCTCATCAAATATGTATATTTGAGCCTGCCTGCATAAACCTTTTGCAATAACAACTTTCTGCTGATTTCCCCCACTTAAAGTTAATGCTTCTGTATGCATATTGGGAGTCTTTATGTTTAGCTGCTCAATTAAATTATCACAAATCTCTTCTTCGTGCCTGTTTTTTAATACCCCTTTTTTTGTGACCCTCTGCAGTGAAGAAATTGTTATATTGTTTCTGATGCTGTGTCCTAAAAAGAGCCCTTCATCTTTTCTGTCTTCACTTAAGTAAAAAAGATTGTTTTTGATTGCATCGGCAGGTGAATTTAATTCGACTTCTCGATTGTTAAGCTTTATTTTTCCTGAATCTTTTGAATATTCACCTATTAAAGTCTTCACCAGCTCGGTTCTTCCTGCCCCTACAAGTCCAGAAATCCCTAGAATTTCTTTTTCACAAAGATAAAAAGATACATCTTTGACCTTATCTTGATAGCTTAGATTATCCACTTCCAGTATTTTTTTATCTGGAAAACATATATTACATCTCTTTTTACCTTTATCTAACTTTCTACCTGTCATCAGATTAACCAATTCTTCTTTAGATGTTTCAGCCAGCTCAACTGTGTCAATATATTTACCATCTCTTAAGATTGTACATCGTTCTCCAACTTCTTCAAACTCTTTCAGTCTATGCGATATGTAAATAATACCAATACCTTCTTCTTCAAGCTGATGAATGATCTCAAATAATCTTGTCGTTTCTTTATCAGTTAATGTAGCTGTTGGTTCATCAAATACTATTATATCTGCATCAAAAACAAGTGCTTTAGTTATTTCCACCATCTGTTTTTCTGCAATTGTTAGATCTCTTACTAATGTATTTGCTGTGAGATCTAAACCTACAAATTTCATCATCTCTTCAGTTTTAGCAATTGTTTTTCTTTTATTGATAAAATTAAATGAATTAGTTAGTTCTCTGCCCAAAAATATATTTTCATAGATTGTTAGGTTGGCTGCAAGCTGGAATTCTTGATAAATTACACTTATTCCATATTTAAATGCATCAGAAGGATTTGCAATAACCGCTTTTTTCCCATCTATATATATCTCTCCTTCTTCAGGCTGATGAGCCCCGGAGAGCACCTTGATTAAAGTTGATTTTCCTGCTCCATTTTCTCCAAGTAGAATATGAGTTTTTCCAGCATTTAAATTTAAATTGACTTTATCTAGAGCTTTTACACCAGGAAAAACTTTTGTTATATTTTTCATCTCTAAGAGATAATTCACTTATCATCCCTCCTCACTTTTTAATCTGCTGCATGTTTCTCCAATTAAAAATTCTCCAGAAATTTTTTCAACTCTGTTATCTACTTCACCTCCTTCAATCATAGCTACTAGTCCATTAATAGCTGTTTCTGCTATACCATGAATATCCTGTTTGATTGTAGTTAACGGTTTATAAAGCGCCTCAGAAACACCATCAAACCCAATTATAGATAAATCTCCTGGAATATCTATCTTTAATGAAAGCGCTCTTGCCATCAGTCCCTCAGCCATTAAATCATTACTGCAAAAAATTGCTGTAGGTACTTCACTTAAAGATAGAAAATAATCAAGGGCGGTTGATCCGCTTTCTCTTTTGAAATTACCCTGGTAAATATAATCTTCATCCACAGCTAAGTTATATTTTTTTACAATATCAAGATATCCTTTTTTTCTGTCAGCTGCAGTTTTAACATTTTTAGGACCACTTATAAATG
>JAGYNO010000055.1 GCA_018399955.1 Halanaerobium sp.
AAGCTGCAGGTAACAGAATTGCACCTGAAGACCTTGAAATTAGTTTGAATAGACTTTTTAATTCAACAAAAGTCAATGTCATAAATGATGAAATCAACGAAATTGATTTTGATAATAAAAAATTAATTTCAGATGAAAAAGAATATATTTATGATTATTTAATTTTAGGTGCAGGTAGTCAACCTGCTGATTGTGGGGTAGAAGGTGTTGATGAATATGCTTTGACTCTCTGGTCTATTGATGATGCAAAAAGTATAAATTATCATATAGAAAAAATGTTCCAGGAAGCTCAATTTGAGACTGATCCACAGGCAAGAAGAAAACTTCTTTCTTTTGTAGTTGCAGGTGCTGGCTTTACAGGTGTAGAAATGGTAGGAGAATTAATTAACTGGTTTGATAAACTAGCTAAAAAATATGGTATACCAAGAAAAGATATAGATTTATATTTAGTTGAAGGCCTTAACAGAATTCTCCCAAATATTAATGATAAGATGGCTGAAAAAGCAGTTGAATTTCTGCGTAAAAATAATGTTGAAATTAAAACTGGAGAATTTGTTAATGAAATTAAGGAAAATGAAATTATTTTTCAGAATGGAGAAGCTATTCGAACAAAAACAGCAATCTGGACATGTGGAGTAAAAAGTGCACCATTAGTAGAAGATATGGAGTTAGAAAAAGATAGCAATGAAAGACTAATTGTTAATCAATATCTCCAAATTCCAGAATATCCTGAAGTATATGTGATTGGAGATAATTCTGCAGCTCCATGGGCAGATGATAAAACATTACCTGCTTTGGTAGAAACAGCTATGCAGACTGGAAAATGTGCTGCCAAAAATGCTTTGGCTGATATTACTGGTGGCAAAAAAGAAAAAATTGATGCTTCATTACATGGAGTTATGGTTTCAATTGGTGGTGACTATGCAGTTGCTGATGTAACCGGTTTATCTCTCAAAGGAAGACCGGCATTATTATTAAAACACATGGTTAATATGTTTTATTTCTTTGAAATTGGAGGCATTAAAGAAGGCTTTTCGTTGATCAATGAATATATACATGAACAGGCATCACACAACGGACTTGTTGCACAACTATTTGATCAGGCTACAAGAAAATCCCATACTTTCTTTGTTGCTATTTTAAGAATTTTCTTAGGATATAAGTGGTTAGTTAGTGGATACTCAAAAATACAGGATGGCTGGCTTTCTAGTCCAGATTTCTTAGTCTCAGGAGCGACATCTTCTCCAATAGGGCCAAATGCAGTTGGCTGGTATGAAGCATTAATGGAAGCTGTGGTAATGCAGTATCCGATGATTTTTCAGCCGATTATAGTATTTACTGAGATTGCTATTGGTATTTCGTTATTCTTTGGATTATTTAGTGTATTAGGAGCTTTAGCCTCTATATTTATGAATATTAACTTCTTCTTATCAGGCACGGGCAACATGTGGTATTTCATGGCTTCATTCCCATGTTTGGCAAGTTCAGGACAGTCATTAGGACTTGATTATTTTGTGCTGCCACTGCTGAAAAAATTGATCTGGAGAAAACCTAAAAATAAAGAATCTCACCTTTCAGAAGTTGTAAAAAAAAGATAATTAAATGAAAAATAGATAATATGTAAATTAAAGCTGCTGTTTAAATATACAGCAGCTTTTTTGTTAATTGCTTTATTAATAATCAATTATTATTTTTAGGTGGAAAATAACTGTATTTAAGACTATAAAATAAATATAAAATATCATTCTTGAAAGAATAAAACAATCTTGCAGTAGTACCCTTATTTTTTGTAAGGCGATCTTTATTTAATGAAGCTATAAAATAAAGCCTATCTGATTTATTGCTTCCATCACTAAGGCTAAAAGCACGATAAACATCAACAGCTTTAAAACCACTTTTATATAACATGTTTTTGATTGTTTCAATTTTATATCCTTTTTCTACATGAATTTCTTCATAACATGGTGTTTTATCATTATCAGGACAGATTTTAAGTCTTACTTTCCATATATCTTTTTCTTCTTCTATAATATCTTCCCAAAAACAGCTGTAATCTTCACCCTCTAAAACAAGCTTCTTTTCCTCAATGGTGTTTATTCTATCTATTGAGTTCATATCAAAAATAAATAATCCATCATCTTTTAAAACAGATGCAGTATTATGAAAACATTTTAACATGTCTTCTTCAGCTGTTAAATAATTTAAGCTGTCAAAAAATGAAAGCACAAGATTATAATTACCTTCAAAATTAAAATCTCTCATATCTGCTTGAATAAAATCTAAATATATTTTTTTATCTCTATTTAAATCTTTTAAATAAAAAGTATTATTTTCTCTCTGAGAATCATATTTTTTAGCTGTTTTACTAAAATTCATTAAAATTTCAAATTTATCAGCAGCCTTATTTATCATAGCATCTGATAAATCCAAAGCTTTAATTCTTTTCACTGAAGGTAAGTTAATTAATTTTGTGGTCATATTACCTGTACCTGCTGCAAGTTCAATGATATCTTCAGGACTGCATTTGTAATAATTTAAAATATCTATTAAATATTTAAACCAAAATTTATACGGAACCTGTTTCATTATATCATCATATATTTCTGCAAAATAATTTGTATAGCTTTCTGACATAGATTAACTCCTATCTGATGTCATCTCCAATAAGTCTTCTAAATAATTATAAACTACTTTAGTCCCTTCACCAGTAGCGGCGGAAAAGAAAACAAAATTATCAATTTTATCTAATCGGAGTTCTTTATAAATAACTTTTTTTTGTTTAGCTCTTTTATTATTAGATATTTTATCTACTTTTGTTGCAGCAATTAAAAAACTTAACCCACTTGCTTTAAGCCATTCTACCATCATCTTATCATCTTTAGTAGGTTTATGTCTTGCATCAATAATCTGAACAATCCCAAGCAAATTTTCTCTATAATGCAGATAGGCGTCGATTAACTCTGCCCATTCTTCTTTAACCTTTTTGGGGACATTTGCAAATCCATAACCAGGTAAGTCAACTAGATAAAATTTATCATCAATATTATAGTAATTTAATGATTGGGTTCGGCCAGGAGTATTACTTGTCCTGGCCAATTTATTTTGTCTTGTTATTCTATTAATTAATGACGATTTACCTACATTAGATCTTCCACTAAAAGCTACCTCAGGCTGTCTAAGTTGGGGACATTCTTCAAATTTAAATACACTTTTATAAAATTTGGCATTAGTAATCTGCATCTGCATCGACCTCAATTAATAGTAAATCTATTACTTCATCCATATGGGAAACAAAATTAACATTAAGATCTTTTGTAATATCTTTTTCTATTTCTTCAAAACTATTTTTATTCTTTTTTGGAATTATATAATTATTAATTCCAGCCCTTCTCCCAGCTAAAATTTTAGTTTTTAATCCACCAATTGGCAGTACTCTTCCTCTTAAAGAAATCTCACCTGTCATAGCATAATTTCCTTTTACTTTACGATTTGTAAGTGCAGAAGCAAGTGCAATAGCAATAGTTATACCTGCTGAAGGTCCATCTTTGGGGACAGCTCCCTGAGGAACGTGAATATGGATATCATAATCTTTATAAAAACCATCTGTTAGATTCAAATCATTCTGCTTAGAACGAATATAACTCAAAGCAGCCTGAGCTGATTCTTTCATTACATCTCCTAGAGAACCTGTTAAAGTCAATTCACCTTTGCCAGGTACTACAGCAACTTCGATATCTAAGATATCACCACCTGCCTGATTATATGCCAAACCTGTTGCAACACCAACTCTATCTTCTAGTTTGCTTTCCTGATATTCGTAATCAGGAAGCCCAAGATATTTTCCAATACTATTAACTGCAACAAGCGCTCTTTTTTCTCTACCTTCCAAAAATTCTTTGGCGACTTTTCTTGTAACTGCAGCAAGTTTTCTCTCTAAATTCCTAACTCCTGCTTCTCTAGTATATTTTCTTATTATCTTTAAAACAGCATTAGAAGAAATATTAATTTGCTCACTACTTAAACCATGATCTTTATAAATATCAGGTAAAAGATGTTTTTCTGCAATTTTTAATTTTTCATCTTCAGTATAGCCTGGAATTTCAATTAATTCCATTCTATCAAGCAGTGGAGCCGGAATAGTATGAGCCACATTAGCAGTTGTTACAAATAATACCTGTGAAAGATCAAATGGCAGCTCTAAATAGTGATCACTAAATTCTTTATTTTGCTCAGGGTCTAAAACTTCAAGCAGTGCAGAAGCAGGATCACCTCTAAAATCAGAACTCATTTTATCAACTTCGTCAAGTAAAAATACAGGATTTTTACTGCCTGAATCACTTACTGCACTAATAATTCTTCCAGCTCTTGAACCAATGTAAGTTCTTCTGTGACCTCTAATTTCTGCTTCATCTCTAACTCCACCTAAAGAAAGTCTAACAAAATCTCGATTTAAAGCCCTCGCAATAGATCTACCCAGGGAAGTTTTCCCAACACCTGGTGCACCAACAAGACATAATATAGGACTTTTTTTAGCAGGTGCCATTTTCCTTACAGCAAGGTATTCAATAATTCTTTCTTTTACATCTTTTAAACCATAGTGATCAGACTCTAAAATTTCTTCAGATCTCTTTATATCAATTTCTTCATCCTTTTTCACATTCCAGGGAAGATCAAGAATGAAATCAAGATAATTCCGAATTACCGTTGCCTCTGGAGACATATTTGGAGTTCTGTCTAATTTCTCGATTTCTTCTTCAACTTTTTCTGCAGCTTTTTTAGGCAATTCAGCTTCATCCAGCTTATTATAATAACTTTCAATCTCAGTTTTTGAATCTTGTTCTTCTTCTAATTCATCCTGAATAACTTTCATTTTTTCTCGAAGATAATATTCTTTTTGATTTTTCTCAACTTTTTTCTTTACTCTTTTGTTAATATCCTGTTCAATTTTCAAAACTTCTATTTCATCCTGAAGTACAGTAAGCATTTTTTCAAGTCTTTCTAAAATATCTGTAGCTTCTAAAAGTTCCTGGAGCTGATTATACTTTAAGTCAAGCTGTGAAGAAATAACATCAGCAAGCCTGCCCGGTTCTTCTATACTATTAACTGACATAATAGTTTCTGCAGGAAGGTTTCGATCATATTTTATATATTCTTCAAATTCTTTTACGACAATTCTCATAAGAGCTTTTGTGTCAGTATCTACCTCTATTACTTCTTCTGGATGGCTCTCAACTTCTACTAGAAAATATTCTTTTGTATCTAAAAATTCTTTAATTTCTGCTCTTTCGATACCTTCTACAACCACTTTTATCATATCATTTGGTAATTTAACAAGCTGTTTAACCTCGGCAATTGTACCGAATGAATAAATCTCATCAATTTCAGGTTCTTCTACTGATTCATCTTTTTGCGCTGCAATCAAAATCATCTTTTCTTCCATCATTGCATCTTCAAGAGCTGCAATAGACTTATCCCTTCCAACTAAAAGAGGAATTACCATATGTGGAAATACGACTACACCACGTGAAGCCAGCAGGGGAAGTTCCATTATCTTTTTTATTTTTTCTTTTTCTGACATTTGTCTCACCCCTTATCTATTATATAATTAAATATAAATAAAAATTCACCTTCAAAATACTAAAAATAAAGAGATAATACCACTCTGGTTGAGTAATATTATCTCTACTTCTTAAAAAAATCTCCCCAATGAAGAAAATGTTATTTAAACATTTAATTAGCATTAAGGTTATAAGTTTAAATATTGATCTATTTAAGCACTTTCTTCTTGTTCTGTAATTTCTTCTTCTATTTCTAATATTGGTTCTGAGCTGTTTTCAATTACATCTTTAGTAATAACACATTTTTGTATTTCTGGTCTTGATGGCAGGTCATACATAATATCTAAAACAGTATTTTCTACTACAGACCTTAAACCACGTGCACCAGTATTTCTCTCAAGTGCTTTTTCTGCGATTGCTTTGAGAGCTTCATCAGTAAATTCAAGTTCTATTTCATCCATTAAGAAGAATTTCTGGTACTGTTTTACAAGAGCGTTGCGCGGCTCTGTCATTATCTTAACCATATCTTCTACTTCTAACTGATCTAGTGTAACCTGAACAGGCATTCTGCCGATAAATTCAGGGATTAAACCATAGTGAAGCAAGTCCTGAGGCTGAATATGCTTTAAAATTTCTCCAATATTCTGGCTTTCATCTTTACTTTTAATGTCAGCACCAAAGCCCATTACTTTTTCACTAATTCTAGAATTTATTAATTTTTCAAGGCCATCAAAAGCTCCTCCAGCTATAAAGAGAATATTTGTTGTATCAATTTGAATAAATTCCTGATGTGGGTGTTTTCTTCCACCTTGTGGTGGAACACTGGCAACTGTTCCTTCAATAATCTTTAACAGTGCCTGCTGTACCCCTTCACCAGATACATCTCTTGTAATTGATGTGTTTTCAGATTTGCGAGCAATCTTATCTATTTCATCAATGTAGATAATACCTTTTTCTGCTTTTTCGACATCATAATCTGCTGCCTGAATAAGTTTTAAAAGAATATTTTCGACATCTTCTCCTACATAGCCAGCCTCTGTCAAAGAAGTAGCATCAGTAATTGCAAAAGGCACATCAAGTATTCTTGCAAGTGTCTGGGCCATCAATGTTTTACCACATCCGGTCGGCCCAACCATCATTATATTACTTTTCTGCAGCTCTACATCATCTACAACCATATTTGAATTTACCCTTTTATAATGATTATATACTGCTACAGAAAGAGATTTTTTTGCTCTTTCCTGTCCGATAACATATTCATCCATAATCGATTTAATTTCTCTAGGCTTAGGAACTTTTTTAAATTCGAGTTCCAGTTCTTCATCAAGTTCTTCTTCAATAATCTCATTACATAATTCAATACATTCATCACAAATATATACTCCAGGTCCGGCAACTAATTTTTTAACCTGTTCTTGATCTTTGCCGCAAAAAGAACATTTGAGCTCTCCATCTTCGTGATCGCCGAATTTGAACATTCTATCACCTCTTAAGGGAAATTACTTATCTTTTAGTTCATTACGAGTGATTACTTCATCAATGATTCCATAATCAAGTGCTTCTTTAGCTGTCATAAAATAATCCTTCTCTACATCTTCAGCAATTTTTTCTGCTGACTTACCGGTATGATCACTTAAAATATTATTTAGCAGTTCTCTTATTCTCATTAGTTCTTTGATATGAACTTCTGCGTCAGTTGCTTTACCCTGAGCACCACCAGCAGGCTGATGGATCATAACTCTAGCATAAGGCAGAGCATAACGCTTACCTTCTGCACCAGCAGCAAGCAGCAGTGCACCTGCACTAGCAGCCTGTCCCATGCCGATTGTTACTACATCAGGTTTAATGTACTGCATTGTATCATACATCGCCAGAGCAGCTGTTACAGAACCACCTGGACTATTTATATATAAATAAATATCTTTATCTGGATTATCTGCTTCTAAAAAAAGCAGCTGTGCAATAACTGTATTAGCAACTTGATCAGTTACGGGAGAACCCAGAAATACAATTCTATCTTTTAATAAACGTGAATAAATATCATAAGATCTTTCTCCACGATTTGTCTGTTCTACTACCATTGGAATTAGGCTCATTAGCAAATACCTCCTTAAAATTTATATTTAAACTACTCAAATTCAAGTAAAAGTTAAATTTACATGCCTTAATACTTATTTTATTATATCAATAAAAATATAAAAAAACAGTTATTATTTAACAACTAAGTGTTTTTGTTGTTATTTGTAGATATTTGTTATCTTATATTTTAATTGTTTTCCACAAGAAAATCTATAGTTTTTTGGCGTCTAATATCTTCTTTTAAAGTATCGAGCTGTCCCTGCATTTGAAATATAGCTTTGATTTGTTCTGCATCCTGTTCATGCATTTCTGCAATTTTATCGATTTCTTTATCAAGTGCTTCATCTGTAACTTCTATTTCTTCAGCTTCTGCAATTGCCTCAAGAACTAAAATTTCTTTTGCACGCTCTGCTGCAGTTTCTTTGTTCTGTTCACGCCAGCCCGCTTCATCCATACCCATATAACTTAAATAATCACCAACATCCATTCCCTGTTGAGAAATTGATTGAGCAAGACTACTATACATCTGATCAAGCTGCTCATCAATTAGAGTATCCGTAATATTTACTTCAGCATTTTCAGCTGCTTTTTTTATTAATTCTTCTCTAAATTGATTTTCAGTACTTTCTTCTTTTTTTTCTGCAATCTCTTTTCTAATACTTTCTGTTAATTCATCAATTGTTTCATATTCACTTGCTTCTAATGCAAACTCATCATCTAATTCTGGTGACTTTTTAATTTTAATTTCTTTAAGCTCTACATCAAAAGAAACATCTTTACCAGCAAGATCATCAGCATGATAATCTTCTGGGAAGGTTACTTCTACTTGTTTTTCGGTTCCAACCTCCATACCTACTAATTGGTCTTCAAAACCTGGGATAAAACTACCCGAACCAATTTCTAAACTATATTCTTCACCAGATCCACCTGGAAATTCTTCACCATCCATATAACCAGTAAAATCAATAATAGCATAGTCACCTTCCTGCAGTTCTTCTCTATCTGCAGTAGCTAATTGACTATGTTCATCCTGCATTTTTTCTAAACGAGAATTTATTTCTTCTTCTTTTACAGAAGCATCTTCTTTTTCAATATCTAAACCTTTATATTCACCCAGTTCAACCTCAGGTTTGACCTCTACTACAGCAGTAAATTTAGCTGCTTCACCTTTAGAAATATAAAAATCATCAATATCAGGTTGGTCAACTGGTTCAATATCAGTTTCTTCTACAGCCTGACTGTAACCTTTAGGAATTAAAATATCAAGCGCATCTTTATGTAGTACTTCTTCTCCAAATCTTTGTTCTACAATTTTACGGGGGGCTTTTCCCTTTCTAAACCCAGGAATAGAAATATCTTTAACTACTTTTCTATAAGCCTGCTCTAAAGCCTTATCTACCTCTTCACTTTCTATTTCAACTTCAAGTTTAACTTTATTACCTTCCAATTTTTCTTTGTTAATGTCCATTAAATATTCCTCCTAACTGATATTTAAATAAAATTAATAAAATCCCTATATGTTAATAATCCCCGATCTGGCACCGGGCCAATATCGGGGGTCAATGACAGAATTATAAATGGTGCGAAAGGTGGGACTCGAACCCACACGGGGATTACCCACTAGATCCTAAATCTAGCGCGTCTGCCAATTCCGCCACTTTCGCAAACTTGTGTGAATAAATACTTTTAATTGCATTTCACAAAAAGCACATATAATAGTAGCACAGCTTTTTAAAATTGTCAAGCTTTAGTGAAAAAGACTTTCCCCATTTTTTAAAATAGCAAAAAC
>JAGYNO010000056.1 GCA_018399955.1 Halanaerobium sp.
AGCAAATTAGCTTCAGAGGATTGGAAAATAGAAGTAGAAATTGAGGATCAAGCAGGTAATATCGGTGAAAAAACAGATTATACAATACAAAGACCAGAAATCAAGGCTGAACTTACTGCTCGATATGATGGTAATATTTTAAATCCTGGAGAAGAGATAAGCTATAGATTAGTAATAGAAAATACAACTGCAGGAATATTAAAAGAAGCTGCAGTGTCTGCTCCAGTACCGGCTGGAACAGAATATGTTCAAAATTCAGCAGCAGTCAATGGAACAGCTGTAGATGATGTCAATGATAATCTGCCTTTTATAGGAGGATTGAGTTTAAGCAGTCTCGAAACTGAATCAGGTATTATAGAAAGCGGAGAAGATATAATAATCAGCTATAAAGTTAAAACAATGGATAATTTAATTAATGGAACAGAAATTATTAATCAGGCAGTAATAAATGGGGAAGATCAAGTCTCTTATCCACTTGATGAAAAATTAAGTGATGATCCGAGAACTTCTGAAATAGGAGATCCACTTAATTTGATATTAGGTGACAGTGCTTTACTTGAAGTTGAAAAAGAAATAACTAAGCTTAATTCAGCTGTAGATTCAGCTTTAAATATTAAAAGAAATGAAAGCAGTGCTAGAGCAGCTGAAACCGTAGTTAATCCAGGAGATATTTTAGAAATAAGGTCAGTGATTACAAATATAGGTGGAGAAGCTGCATTAGAAGTTAGATTAAGTGATTTAATCCCAGAAAATACCGAACTGATTGAAGGAAGTATTGCAGTAATAGAGAAGGCAGATGCTGCAGAAAACAATTATCAAATAGATGGTAATAGATTAATATTCAATCTGGGAGACTTAGCTGTTGGAGCAGCAGTTACAATTAAGTATCAGGTTAAAGTAGCTTCTGAAGCAGAAGATGGGGATATCATAAGTAGTGAGTCTGATCTTTCTTCAGAAAACAGCAGTTCTATAAAAGAAAGCAGAGAAGTTACTCTAGGTACTTCTCCGGTCATCAAAGCAGAAATAGAAGTTAATGATATCAATGGTGGTCAGATAGAAGTAGGAGATGAGCTTGAATACACATTTAGAGCAGAAAATATAGGTGTCAATAAAGCATATAATCTCATTCTTAAAAGCAGTCATTCAGAAGGGCTCAACTATGTAGAAAAGAGCACTATAGTTAATGGTAGAAAAATTGAAGATAAGCAAAATAGTTCAGAACTGCTAAATGGAATAGAATTTGAAGAATTAGCTCCAAAAGAAAAAATAAAGATAAAATACAGGGCTGAAGTTAATTCAGCAGATAGATTAACTGTGGAAATGGATTATTCAGCTGCTGCAGAAAAAAATGAAAAGAGCCAGCTGAATACAAAAGAAGCTGGAAGTTATGATCCTCTTAAAGGAAGTGTAGAAAAAAGCATAACTGCAGGTGTATTAGGTAATCAAGCAGAGCTGCAGTTTGAATTAAGCAGTGAGCTGATAACAGATTTTAAAGGCTGGTATTTTGATATATTAGATGATTCCAAAAAAGAGATATACAGTGATCAGCAGATAACTAAATCATCTGAAAGTGAAGAATTAAGCTTACCTTCAGCTGAGAGAGACTACACAGCATTGATTAAAAATCAGTACAAAACAGTATTTTCTAAAATAGAGATTACTGCAGCTGAGCTATCAGGTGGAGATTTAAATATTAAAATAGTTGATCTAGATCCTCAAGGTATAGTTTACAACTCTTTGAGCAGAGAAGCTGTAGAGGGAGCACAAGTATATCTGCTTGATGAAGCTGGTAATAAAGTTGATTCATCGCTTCTAGAAGCAGGCCAGCAGGGTCAGGAGACTGATGGCAGTGGAAGTTATCAGTTCATATTAAATGAAGCAGGCAGATATCAGATAGCAGTAGAAAAAGATGATTATGCTGCTGGACCTTCACAACAGTTAACTCCAGCTGCAGATGTATATATGAGACCAGGTGATATAGAAGATGCAGATAGTTCTGAAGCTGATATACAGGTTGTAAATTACAGCAGACCACCTGAATTAAACGAAACAGCAGTATATTATCTTAAATTTGATCTACAGTCAGGAGATTCAGATGTGCTAAACAACCATATTCCAGTTGATCCACTTGAGGAGAAACTGTTAAATATAACTAAGAGAGCATCAAAAAATAAAGCGGCAATTGGAGAATTGATAAGCTATGAGATAAAACTAGAAAATGATGGAGCAAATAATATACAAAACTTTAAGCTCTATGATAAGCTGCCTAATTTCTTCAAATATCTAACTGATTCAGCAGTAATAGTTGTTGAGGGAATAAATAAAGCAGCTGAACCAGCGGGAGATAGAATATTAAGCTGGGATATTTCAGAAATAAAAGCAGGAGAAAGCCTAATCTATAGATATATACTGGTAGTTGGTAGTGGTGCTCAGAGTGGCGAAGAGTACAAAAATAGTGCTTATTTAAAACAGTTTCAAACAATAATTTCAAATACAGCTGAGGCATCAGTACTTGTTACAGCAGATCCAGTCTTTAATGCTTCGACCATAATTGGTAAGGTATTTAATGACAGCAATCAAAATGGAATTCAGGATGCTGGAGAAAAGGGTATTTCAGGAGCAGAGATAATTTCTCTGACAGGAGAGACAATAAGGACAGATAAATATGGGCGTTATCACCTAATAGTAGAGCCTAAGTCCATAACTCAGACTGGAGAAACATTAGTGCTTAAACTCAATCAAAGTAGTTTAAACGAAAATGAAGAAATAATAAGTACTAATCCAGCCGTAATTAAAATAACACCAGGAATAATGCAAAAACTTAACTTTAAGATAAAGATTAAAGAAAATAAATAATTACTTTAATGTTAATTGTTTTGAGCAGACATCATCTTTTTATTAGGGTGTCTGCTCTCAAAAATAAAATTTCTTATCTACACTTGTTAAAGCAAAAAAAATGGTATATAATTATACTAAGATGTAAATATATAATATGATTTCATATATTTGTAATATATTGTCGAAAAAATTCATTAAATATTTTAATTTGTCGTTTTTTATAAGTGCTTTCAGAAATTTAATTTTAACTTAGTTAAACCATATATTTTTTTAGATAATAAAGAAATATTAGGAAATAAAGGAATAATTTTATACAAAATTCGACATATTTATTGCTTAGATTATCAAAAGGGGGTGTTAGAGATGAAAATATTAAACTTTTTTAAAAAAAATGAAGATGAATTCAAAACTGATTTTTTTCAGAAAAACAATTTAAAAGAATGGTGGTTGTCTGAATTTACAGTTGAAGAGAGAGAATATATAAAATCAGAAAGTTCAGTTCTGCTTGACAGCAGATATAATCATAATAAATCACCAGCAGAAACACTCTATTTACTTGCTGGTTATGTAAATACAAAAAATACTGAAGGCCACCAGTATCTAGCACAGCTGATTTTAGATAAAGCATGTCAATTAACAGATGATCCAATAATTAAATTTAAAATTTGTTCTCAGCTGATCAATCTACATTTTGAACATAGAAATGATGCAGAAGAAATAAAATTAAAAATTATTAAATTATGCAAAGAACAGATTGAGTTATCAGAGTTACTCTTAAATTCATCAAATAGAGATGAGTCAATGGAAAGAGTATTTAAACTAGAACATCAAGGTTACCAAAAGTTAGCTGTTTTGAATATCGAGAACGGAGAATTTGAAAAAGCAGAAGAGCTGATAAATAAAGCAAAAGAAGAAGGCTGGAATGGAAGCTGGGATAAGTTAGAAGTTAAATTAAAGTAAATAATATCAATATTTTTGAGTATCAGGCACCCTAAGCATAATTAGTGTACCTGGTATTTTTTTTTTATCTCTCCGATTAATTTCTGTGGATTCTTGCTGCTGCTTCAAAATATTATACCCTCTGTCAAATCATTATGCAAGTGGATTGATAATTATTCCTAAATAACATATAATTGTTTTGTCAGCTACCGTTAGGTACCTGGTACCAATAAATTTCGACAAAAGATGAAGGTGATGGATATGAACGCTGATCAAAATAGAGAAGAACACATAGAAGCACAACTTAAGGAATTACCCCGTCAGCCTGGAGTTTACATGATGAAAGATGAAACAGGGATGGTTATTTATGTAGGTAAGGCCAAATCTCTGCGCAGTCGGGTAAGATCATATTTTCGCAAAAATAACCAGACATACAAAACACAGATGCTGGTTAAATATATAGATGATTTTGATTATATAATGACAGATACGGAAGTTGAAGCATATATCTTAGAGGCCAATCTGATAAAAAAATATCAGCCTAAATTTAATATTCGCCTCAAAGATGACAAGAGCTATCCATATATTAAGGTAACTAAAAACGTTGATTTTCCAAGGGTTTTTAAAACAAGAATAGTCAAAAATGATGGTGCAGAATATTTTGGTCCATTTGCAGATGTTGATGCAATCTATAAAACCCTGGATGTAATTAAGGATATTTTTAAGCTGAGGAGCTGTAAAAAGGAACTTGATGCAGCTAATCCTGAAGCTAAACCCTGTCTTAATTATCATATTGATAAGTGCCTCGGCCCATGTATCGGTGCGGTCAGCAAAGAAGATTATCATGAGCTGATCGACCAGGTAATGCTTTTTCTCTCCGGCCGCCAGGAAGAGCTGCGTAAAGAGGTAGAAAAAAAGATGATGCAGGCTGCTGAAGAGAGAAATTACGAAAAAGCTGCCCGCTTCCGGGATGCACTAAAGGCTTTTGAAAAGCTGAGTGAAAGCCAGAAGGTAATGACAGATAAGAATATTGATCAGGATGTAGTTGCACTTGTTGAAGGTGAAAATGATACGGCCTGTACCCAGCTCCTTATTGTTCGCAATGGTAGGCTGATCGGTCAGGAGTACTTTATTCTCCAGGGAACAGATGAAGAAAGCGAATCGGAAATAATGGGCTCATTTCTGCAGCAGTACTACCAGCAGGCAGCAGGAATTCCTGATGAACTGATTTTAAATACAGATCTAGCCTACCAGGAGCTTTTAGAACAAAGACTGGCAGATATTAAGGGTAAAAAAGTAATAATTCATCAGCCCCAAAAAGGTGATAAAAGAAAAATGATCGAGATGGCTGAGCGAAATGCAGCCCAGAATCTCAAAAAAGAAGATATCCGCAGCAAATATGAAGAAAAAAGAACCTCTGGAGCTGTTGAAAAACTTGGAGAAGTACTCGAACTGGAAACTCCCCCATATTATATAGAAGGATTTGATATTTCAAATATTCAGGGAACAGACAGTGTTGCCTCGATGGTGGTATTTAAAAACGGCAGGCCATCAAAACAGGATTACAGGCGTTTTAAGATCAAAACTGTAGAAGGTCCTGATGACTTTTCCAGCATGAAAGAAGTTGTAGAAAGACGCTATGCCAGACTATTGAGAGAAGATAAAAAACTGCCTGATTTGATATTGATAGATGGTGGTAAAGGCCAGCTCAATGCAGCATTTGAGGTGCTTCAGCTTTTAGGAATAGAGGATCTTCCAATTATCGGACTTGCCAAAAGAGAAGAAGAAATCTTTAGACCTGGAGAAAGAGATCCAATTACATTACCTCATCACACACCAACTCTGCAGCTGCTGCAGAGGGTAAGGGATGAAGCTCACCGCTTTGCAGTCAGCTATCACAGAAAACTGCGCTCAAGACGCTTAACCCATTCTATGCTTGATGAGATACCCGGAGTTGGTCCTAAAAGAAGAAATGCCCTGCTCCAGCACTTTGGATCATTAGCCAAAATCAGAGAGGCAAAGATTTGGCAGCTCAAAAATGTCGAAGGAGTCAGTGCAAAAACCGCAAGAAAAATTTATGATTATCTCAGAGAAAATATGAGAGCCTATTAAATTGTCTATATTTGTTGGTACCTGGTACAAACAAATATCAACAATTTCTTTATGCAAATATTTGAATAATTAAGAATATTAGCTTTTAATTTAATTTTAATGTGATATAATTATAAGTGGACAATGAAGGTCTAAAAAGCGTAATTTTTAGTTTTCAAAAGTTTAATATCCTAAGTTATATCATATCAATGGAGGTGATTTGCTTTAGGTTTTTGATTTAAAGTCTGAATATAAAAATAGGGAGGACTAAAGATGTTGCTAAAAAAGAGTGCTTTTCTAAGTGTTTTTCTAATGATTGCTTTGCTTTTTGTCTTCAGTTTTTCAGCGCTTGCTCAGGATGGTGAAGTTGAAGTTTTCAGCTGGTGGACCGGTGGCGGAGAAGAAGAAGGTCTAAATGCCTTAATTGAACTTTACAATGAAGAGTATCCCGATGTTGAGTTCATCAATGCAACTGTAGCTGGTGGTGCTGGTTCAAATGCTAAGGCTGTTTTAAAGACCAGAATGGTTGGTGGAAACCCACCAGATTCATTCCAGGTTCATGGTGGTGCAGAGCTAATTGACACCTATGTTAAAACAGGAATGATGCAGCCAATTACTGGTCTTCTGGAAGAGTGGGGAGTTAAAGACAAGTTCAATCAGCAGATCTTAGAACTATCTTCATATGAAGGTGAAATTTATGCAGTCCCTGTGAATGTTCACCGCGGTAATGTACTATTCTATAATATGGAAGTGCTTAATGAACATGGTATCGATGCACCAACAAATATGTATGACTTTATCAATACACTAAAAGAACTTGACGAAGCAGGAGTAGTTCCACTTGCATTAGGCGATAAAAATAAATGGACAGCAACTCATGTTTTTGAAGCAGTAATGGTTGGAACCCTTGGTGCAGATAAGTATAATTCTCTCTGGGAAGGCAGCACTTCTCTAGATGATCCAGGTATTTATCAGGCATTTGCTTATTTCAATGAAATGATGAATTATGTTAATGAAGACCACGCTGGTAATACATGGCAGGATGCTTCGAGAATGGTTTATGATGGAGAAGCTGCCTTTAACATTATGGGTGACTGGGCAGAAGGTTACTTTAAGTCAAATATGGGCTGGACACCTGGTGAAGATTTTGGCTGGATGGAAGTACCAGGAACAAGAGGTACTTTTATGGTAGTTAATGATACATTTGGTCTGCCAGAAGGTGCTCCAAATCCTGAGAATGCTAAAAGATGGCTGAAAACCATTGCTTCTCGTGAAGGTCAAGATACATTCAATCCAATTAAAGGTTCAATTCCTGCTCGTGTTGACGGTGACAAGAGTAAATATGATCCTTATCTAACAGATTCAATGGAAGACTTTGCTTCAAATACTCTTACACCTTCTATTGCCCATGGTTCTGCTGCTCCAGAAGGATTCATCACAGCACTTAATGATAATATCAACTCATTAATTACAGATAATGATGTTGATCGAGCTGTAGAGAGATTTAAGCAGGACTTTGAAGAATACGTAGAATAATCAACTTTTAATTAAAAAATAATGTTGATAATTTAAACTCTGCTAAAATCCCCTCCTTAGTTTTAAGGGGGGGACAAATATTTAGGGAGTGATAGAATTGAAAAGAAAAAATGAAGAAAGGTTGGTTTCCCTGGCAATACTTTCTCCAACAATCATTGCAATCGGTATTTTTGTATATGGTTTTATCGGTAGAACTGTTCAGATATCTATTTTAGACTGGAATAATTTTGGTAATTTTATAAGAAAGGCAAAGCATTATATTGGTTTAAAAAATTATATAGGACTTTTTGAAGAAGCGAGGTTTCAGACCGATCTCTGGAACACTCTATATTTTACTCTTTTCTTTATTCTCGGCTGTTTGACAATCGGGATAATATTATCTCTTATACTAAATAATAAGCCAAAGGGCGGTTATTTATTTCAAAACTTATTTCTTTTTCCAATGGCACTTTCTTTTGTTGTAACTGGTACAGTCTGGCGCTGGTTTTTTTCTCCAGGTAGAGTTGGGTCAAATCCACATGGAATCAACCTCTTGTTTCAGCAGCTTGGACTGGATAATTTGCAGTGGGGCTGGTTTACAAGTACTTCAAGTGTCTTTAATTTTAACCTTGCATTAATAGCTGTTATTGTTGCTGCGGTCTGGCAGTATTCTGGTTATACAATGGCGATGTGGCTTGCAGGATTACGGGGAATTGATGAACAGCTGATTGAAGCAGCCCGCATTGATGGTGCAAGCAAATGGCAGATTTTTAGCAAAATATTATTTCCAATGCAGATTCCGATTACTCTATCTGCTGTGATTGTGCTGGCCCATGTATCACTTAAGGCCTTTGCTCTTATCTATTCCATGACAGGTAGTGGACCAAATAATGTAACAGATATACCGGCAGTCTATATGTTTGAGGCAACTTTTAGATCAAACCGATATTCTACTGGTTCAGCGATTGCAATTGTACTCTTGATTATGGTAGGAGTGCTGATTATTCCATATCTGCTGCACAGCTATAAGGAGGAATAGATTATGAAAAAGAAAAATAGCACAAGACAAAAATTATTTACTTATCTAATTCTATTTTTATTTTCAGTATTTTTCCTTATTCCTATCTATTTACTTATAACAACTAGTTTTAAAAGTTTTGCTGAAGTATCAATAAATAGAATGTGGCTGCTGCCGGAAAGCCTTTCTTTTGAGGGTTTTAAGGAGGCATTTGCCAAGCTGGCACCAAATGTACTTAACAGTTTTTAT
Source organism: Halanaerobium sp. (assembly GCA_018399955.1). Lineage (GTDB taxonomy): Bacteria > Bacillota > Halanaerobiia > Halanaerobiales > Halanaerobiaceae > Halanaerobium. Next base: position 8,651 of record JAGYNO010000056.1, read on the forward strand.
CTTGTTATTCCAGCTACACTTATTTCAGCTCTGCTTGGCTCACTAAATGGATATGTATTATCACACTGGAAATTCAAAGGTTCAGATACACTTTTTGCTTTAATATTATTTGGGATGTTCATTCCCTATCAGAGTGTATTATTTCCACTTGTTCAGTTTCTGCAGTCGATCGGTCTTTATGGATCAATTCCAGGTTTAATACTTGTTCATATAGTTTATGGACTTCCCATTACAACATTGATGTTCAGGAATTACTATCAAAATGTACCAGATGCGCTATCAGATGCTGCCAAAGTAGATGGAGCTAATATTTTCAGCATTTATCGCTATATTTTCCTGCCAATATCTATCCCATCATTTGTTGTAGTTTTCATCTGGCAGTTTACCAACATCTGGAATGAGTTTCTATTTGCAGTAACACTTACACAATCAAAAAGTCAGCCGATAACTGTTGCTCTGACAAATCTTGCTGGCAGTCAGGTAGTTGAGTGGAATGTACAGATGAGTGGAGCGATTATAACAGCACTGCCGACACTTATAGTTTATATTATCTTTGGCAGATATTTTATTAAAGGTATGCTGGCCGGTTCTGTTAAAGGTTAATTTGAGATCCGATTAGACTAAAAAATTAAATTTATTTGAATAGCTTATTTAAAAGATAAATAACTCTGGGTATG
>JAGYNO010000057.1 GCA_018399955.1 Halanaerobium sp.
ATATTTTTTAAATATAATTTAATTAATGAATATATGAATAATTGTTCATATATAATAAATACATAGGAGGTTTTTTAATGTCTGAACTAATGGGTGTAGAAAAAAACAAGAAAAACCAGGATAAAGAAAATGAAAATACAAATAATAGAAATTTAGAACAGTTTGAATTAGAAGGTCTTAACTGTTCAAACTGTGCATTAAAAATTGAAAATGAAATTAAAAATATTGAAGGACTTGATGAAGTCAAATTAAATTTTGCGACATCAACCCTTAATTTAAGCGGTGATAAAAATAGACTTGAGGAAATTGAAAAAGAACTGCAGAAAATTTCTGATAGAATTGAGCCAGGAGTTAAAGTTAAAAGAAAAAATAAAAAAACTAAAAACACAGAAAATTTCTCTGTTTTAGACTATATATATTCAAAAAAAGAACTATTAATTGGCACAATTTTATTTATCACAGCATTATTATTTTCAGAATTAAGATTTTTTGAAAACTCAGTTTTTGAAAATCTGTCAATTCCATTATATATAAGTTCATATTTATTGATTGGTTGGCCGGTTTTAACTGCAGCCCTAAAAAATATTGGTAAAGCGCAAATATTTGATGAAAATTTTTTGATGGTCATAGCTACTTTAGGTGCTTTTGGAATTCGAGAATACCCTGAAGCTGTAGCAGTTATGCTTTTCTATATGGTTGGAGAGTTGTTTCAGGATAAAGCTGTTGATGATTCTAGACGTTCAATAAAGTCTTTAATGGATATTCAGGCTGAATATGCAAATCTAATAAAAGATGATAAAATTATGAGAGTTTCACCAGCAGCTTTAAATATCGGTGATTTGATTGCTGTAAAAGCAGGTGAGAAGATTCCAGTTGATGGGAAGGTTAAGAAAGGAAGTTCATCTCTTGAAACCTCTGCTTTAACTGGAGAATCAATGCCTAGAGAAGTTGAATCAGGAGATCAAGTATTAAGTGGTATGGTTAATCTTAATAAGCTTTTAACTATAGAAGTTACAGAGAAATACCAAGATTCAGCAGTCAGTAAGATTTTAAATCTTGTTGAAAACGCTTCATCCAAAAAAGCACCAACCGAAAAGTTTATTACTAAATTCTCCAGATATTATACCCCATTTGTAGTATTTACTGCATTATTAGTTGCTGTTTTACCACCTCTTTTTACAGGGGCTTCATTTAATATTTGGTTTTATCGGTCACTAATTTTTCTTGTCGTATCCTGTCCATGTGCATTAGTTGTTTCGATTCCGCTTGGCTTTTTTGGCGGCATAGGTCTTGCCTCAAAAAATGGGATACTGGTCAAAGGTGGTAACTATTTGGAAGCTTTAAATTCTGTTGACACTGTAGTATTTGATAAGACAGGAACCCTTACTAAAGGCAGCTTTGAGGTAATAAAAATTGTACCGGCTGCAGATATGAGTAGAGAAAAGCTTTTAGAAACAGCTGCAGCAGTTGAGCAATTTTCTAATCATCCAATTGCTGAATCAATAATCCAGGCAGCAGGTAATTTCAAAGATTATTCAGCTGACAGCAAATATGAAGAGATATCTGGCTCAGGAATCAAAGCCTTTCTTGGAGGAAGTAAATATTTAGCAGGAAATGAAAGGCTGATGAAGAATAATAATATTGAGTATGAGAAAGTTAAAGAAGCAGGGACTGTGGTATATTTAGCCAGAAATAATAATTATTTAGGCTATATATTGATTAATGATGTTTTAAAAGAAGATGCTGCTAAAACAGTTTCTTTGTTAAAAGAGATGAATATAAAAAATATTGCAATGTTAACAGGAGATAACCAGTCTGCTGCAGAAAATATTTCCAGGGAACTAGGACTTGATAATTATTATGCAGAACTTCTCCCTGACCAAAAAGTTGAAAAAGTTGAATCACTTTTAAATGATAGTTCAAAACTTGCATTTGTAGGTGATGGTATTAATGATGCTCCAGTATTAGCACGCTCAGATTTAGGTATTGCAATGGGAGGCTTAGGTTCTGATGCAGCTATAGAAGCAGCAGATATTGTTTTGATGACAGATGAACCAGCTAAGATTGTTTCTGCTCTTGAAATTGCAAGAAAAACCAAAAATATTGTCTGGCAAAATATTGCTATGGCCCTCGGTATTAAGGCTTTAGTCATGGGATTAAGCATATTTGGTATGGCTTCCATGTGGGCTGCAGTTTTTGCAGATGTTGGTGTAGCTTTGATGGCAGTATTTAATGTAATGAGAATTTTAAAATCATAATGAAGTCATAAATACGTAATAATATAATCACAAGTAAATTATAAATAGATAATAAATTAAAAATAATTATTGTATAAGTATTTTATAAAAGCTTTATATTGATTGGAGTGTAATATAATGTTAGAAGATAAAATGTTAAAGGAACAAAATAAAATATGTGATGTGTGTGAAGTTTTTAATCCTAATAAAAAAGTTGTAAAGCTGATGGAGGAAAAGAAATTAGATGAAGATGTAGTTTATGATCTAGCAGAAATCTTCAAAACTATGAGTGATCCCACCCGTATAAAAATATTGTATGCTTTAAAAGAAAGAGAATTATGTGTCTGTGATCTCTCTGAGCTGCTGGATATGAGTTCTTCTGCAATTTCTCATCAACTAAGGGTGCTCCGCACAAATAAATTGGTTAAATACCGTAAAGAGGGACGTTCTGTTTATTATTCACTTGATGATGACCATGTAATGTGTCTTTTTGGTCAGGGATTGGAGCATGTATTAGAAGATCGTTAATATTTTTCTTCTAATTACTAACTAAACTTTTCGGCTGTAATTCAATACTTTAAACAAATAATTTTAAATACGGGAAGTGGACACATGTCAAAAGTTAATGCTGTTTTGCTGGCTGGAGGTAATAGTACTCGTTATGGAGAAGATAAGGCTTTAATATATTTTCAAGGCAAAGCTCTTATAGAAATTATTTATTCTAAATTAAATAACTTTTTTGATGAGGTCATTATAGTGGCCAATAATGGAGATTATGATTTTTTAGATAATGCTGTAATAAAAAAAGATATAATAAAAAACAAAGGTCCACTAGGTGGAATCTATACAGGATTATATTATTCAGATGCTGAATATAATTTTGTTGTTGGGTGTGATATGCCTTTTATTAATAATAAATATTTCTCTTTTTTATTGACTAAGATAAAGGAAGATAATTTTGATGCTGCTGCTGTAAAAAAAGATGGTTTTATTGAACCACTTGCTGCATTATATCACAGAAGGGTTTTATCTCTTGTTAAAGAAAATATTTTAGAGAATAATTTGCGAATTAAATCTTTTTATAGTGAAAGTAAAGTCAAAATTATTGAAGAAAAAGAATTAAAAAAACAGTTTAATCTTAAAAAATTGTTTTTCAATATAAATCACCCTGAAGATAAAAAAACAGCTGAATATTTTTTTGAAGAAGATAGGGGGAATAAAAGTGAGAATAAGATTTAAATATTTTCTCAAAAACAATAAATATATCTTAAATCTATTTTTAGTACTACTGTTTTTATTTGTGTTTTCTGTTCCACAGATTTTTGCGGCAGATATTACTTTGCCCGAATATGAATATCAGGAATTTAAACTGGATAACGGTCTTAAAATAATGGTTTTCCCGGACCATGAAGTTCCACTATTGAGATTATCCATTTACTATAATGTTGGCTCTATTGATGAACCTGAAGGAAAAACAGGTATTTCTCATTTTTTGGAACACACAATGTTTTTAGGTACTGAAGCAGTTCCCAATGGTAAAATAGACGAGTTGATTTCATCGGTTGGTGGACATCTTAATGCTGCTACCACCTTTGATTATACTTACTATTATCATGAAGTACCATCTTCAATGCTTGAACTTGTTATGGCTCTAGAAGCAGATAGAATGACTAATTTAAAATTTGATGCTCAGGAAATTGCAAGAGAAAAAGAAGTTATCAAACAGGAAAGACGCTTGAGAACAGAGAATAATATTTTCAATAGAGGTTTTGAAGAAATCAAAGCAGAAGCCTTTGAGAATTCTCCATTAGAACATAATGTGATTGGCTGGATGGAGGATATTGAAAGTATAACATCTGCAGATTTAGATAGCTATTATAATAAATATTATGCACCAAACAATGCCCTTCTTGTTTTAAGTGGTGATCTAAGAGCTGAAAATGTAAAAGTGATTGCTGAAAAGTATTTTTCTGATATAGAAAAAAATGATTTCCAAAAAAATACCTTTAAATTTCCAGATCAAAAAGAAGAAATAGTGCATAAAGTTTATTTAGATACACAAATTCCGTATTCGCTGATTTTTTATAAAATTCCTAAAGGAAATGATAAGGATATAGTTGGATTAGAAATTTTTCTTGATATCTTAGCAAATCAACAGAGTGCTCGTATAAAAGAAAAACTACAGAAAGAAGAAGAATTAATTATTGCCAGTGGAGCTTTTCTTTATCAGCTTAGAGTGCCTTCTTTTGCTTTAGTTTATTTTATTCCTTCTGAAGAGAAGTTAGTTGATGATGCTCAAAAAGTTTATGAGGAAGTTATGGCTGATCTTTTTGAAAATGGTATAAGCAGAGAAGAATTCGAGATGGTAAAAAAACAGTATCAAAAATCTATAATTTTTTCTCAAAAAAATATTGATCAAATAGCTAATGCTGCCGCATTAAATGAACTTCGTTTTGGAGATCCAGAACTGCAAAAGAAGAAAATATCTATTTTAAATAATTTATCAGAAGAAGATATAATTGAGATTGCAGAGAAATATTTCAGAGAAGAAAAGCGTACTAGAGGCTATATACTTCCCAAGAATGAAGAAGGTGGTAACAAGTGATTAAGAGCAAATTTAAGGTATTAATTATTATCATAATACTATTAATTACTTTGTCTACAGTTACAGCAGCTGAATTTAGTGCCGAATTATTCTCAGAACTTGCTGATTCTGTAAATGAAATTCCACATATCGATAATCCTGATTTTTCTAAGCTTAAACCTGATAATGGGATGATAGTATATTTAGTTAAAGATGAGGAATTACCCCTTGTTGAGCTTAGAGCATATATAGAAGGTGGAATTAGTCAGGAGAAAAAAGAGCAGAGTGGTATTTCTTCTCTAATGACAGAGTTAATGAGTTTAGGAACAAGAAATTATAATGAAAAAGAAATGCTGAGGTATAAAGAATTGAATGCACTTTCTTTTTCAATAAATTCTAACTACGATAATTATAGAATTAGTGGCAATGCTTTAAGTACAGAAAAAGAAGAGCTAATTAAACTTACAGCGGAAATCTTGAAAAATCCAGAGTTTAATAGAGATTATTTTGCAAGAACTGTAAATGAAAATATACAGTACTACAAACAGCAGTTTTATAGAGATGATGGATTATTAGATATGCATTTTTTCAAGAACATTTATGGTGAACATCCTTATGGATATCAATATAATTATAATCTTGTTTTAGATTTCTTAGATAATGTCAGCCCTGTTGATTTAGATCGATTTTATGAGCAGAATATAAGTCCAAATCAGCTGGTTATGTCTTTAAGCGGTGATTTTGATATAGAAGAGATGAAAGATATATTGGTGGACCATTTTTCTGATTGGGAAAATAATAATTCTGAATCCAGTTTTGATTATGTAAATGTAAATCAGCAGAACCATGGAAAAGTAATTCTGGTTAATAAAGAAGATGCTACACAGGCGAAAATAAGAATTGGCTATAATTTTTACTCTGATAAATTTCCTAAAAAAGTTGCATTCCTGATGGGCAACAGAATTTTTGGAAGCGGAAGTTTTAACAGCAGGTTGATGGAAAATCTGAGGAGTGATAAAGGATATGTTTACAGTATAAATTCTCAGGTAGAGTACCATAAATATGGTGGTGTTTATTATGTTAATTTGAGTGTAGACCCTGTCAATTCTTATAAGAGCATTGAAGCTGTCACGAAAGAGATGAATTCGATTAAATCTGGCAGAGAGCAATTTACAGAAAAAGAATTATTTGAAAATGTAAATCTCTACAATGCAATTTTCCCTAAAGCATATAAGGAAAATATTGATATTATTGATAAAATAGCATATGAGGTGGAAATACGTGATAATTCTGATCAATATATAAATAGATTTATTGAGCAGTATAATGGACTTGAGGCTGAAGAAGTACAGAAAATATTTGCTGATGAACTTTATCCAGAAATAATTATGTCAGTTATAGTTGGACCAGGGGACAAGATAGCTGAAGTTCTTAAAGAAAACAACGTTGATTATGAGAAGATTAATTAAATGCTTTTGCTGCTTGACAGATAAAGGCTTAATAATGTATTATTAGATTAAATTCAATAAATTAAAAACTTTGAAGAGAAAGAGTAGTTTACTTAAGCTGAAAGAGATCGGAATTCAGAGGCTGTAAGATTCCGACAGTTGAGGTGAGCGAATGTCGTCTCTGAGTTGTATTGATGAAATTAATTAGTCAATGCCGGCATAAAAGTCGTTAATTTATGAGAGCTTTCTGTTTCTGCAGAGAGAATTAAGGTGGTACCGCGAACTATACTCTTTCGTCCTTTTTGGATGGAGGAGTTTTTTTATTTTATTACATTTTTTGTAGATTAATGTTGGTACCTGGTACCAACATTAATCTACAATTAACGACACTATAATTAAATATTTGAATTTAGGAGGAAATTATTTTGGAAAATTTAGAAAAGACTTATGATCCTGCTGAGACAGAGGATAAATGGTATAAGTTTTGGATGGAAAATGATTATTTTAGTCCAAAAGAAAAAACAAAAGATGAAAAAGGTACATTTAGTATTGTTATGCCGCCGCCAAATATAACAGGCCAGCTTCACATGGGGCATGCACTCGATAATACTCTTCAGGATATTTTAACCCGCTGGAAGAGAATGCAGGGTTACCGTTCACTCTGGCTGCCTGGTACTGATCATGCCAGTATTGCAACAGAGGTTAAAGTGGTAGACAAATTAAGAGATCAGGGAATTGAAAAGGATGAAATCGGTAGAGAGGGTTTTTTGGATAAGGCCTGGGATTGGAAAGAAGAATATGGAACAAGAATTACAAATCAGCTTAAAAAAATGGGTTCATCATGTGATTGGTCCAGAGAAAGATTTACACTTGATGAAGGATGTTCTGATGCTGTAGAAGAGGTGTTTATTAAGCTCTATGAAGAAGGATTGATCTATCAGGGTGATTATATTGTTAACTGGTGTCCCAGCTGTCATACTACCTTAAGTGATATTGAAGTTGAGCACAAAGAAACTGATGGTAAATTTTATCACATGAAATATCCTTATAAAGATAGGGAAGGATACATAAAAGTAGCCACAACCAGACCAGAAACAATGCTTGGTGATACAGCGATTGCTGTTCATCCATCTGATGACCGATATAAAGAACTGGTTGGAGAGAAAGTAATTGTACCATTAGTTAATAGAGAGATTGAGATTGTAGCAGATGAATATGTAGATAGTGAGTTTGGTACAGGGATGGTAAAAGTTACACCAGCCCATGATCCAAATGATTTTGATATTGGTAGACGTAATAATCTTGAGATAATCTCTGTTATAGATGAAGATGCAAATATGACAGAAGCTGCAGGAAAAGATTATGCGGGGCTGAATAGATATGAAGCGAGAAAGAAAGTTGTTGAGGATTTAAAAAAGCTGGGTTTATTAGTCAAAGTTGAAGAACATATGCATAATGTTGGAGAATGTTATCGCTGTGATACAGTAATTGAACCACTTGTTTCCAAACAGTGGTTTGTAAAAATGAAGCCTCTTGCTGAACCGGCAGTAAAAGCAGTAGAAGATGGTGATATCAATTTTGTTCCTGAGCGTTTCAGTAGAGTTTATATGAACTGGATGAACAATATTAGAGACTGGTGTATTTCCAGACAGCTCTGGTGGGGACATAGAATTCCAGTTTATTATTGTAATGACTGTGGAGAAGTAATAGTAAGTAAGGAGAAACCAGAAATATGTCCTGAATGTGGCAGTACAAATATTACTCAGGATGAAGATGTACTTGACACCTGGTTTTCTTCTGCATTATGGCCTTTTTCAACTTTAGGCTGGCCCGAGGATACTGATGATCTAAAAAGCTTTTATCCAACTGATGTTTTAGTAACAGGTAGAGATATTATATTTTTCTGGGTTGCAAGAATGATTTTTATGGGGCTGAAGTTTCAAGACGAAGAGCCATTTGAAGATGTATATATACATGGTTTAATACGTGATGCTCAGGGAAGAAAAATGAGCAAATCACTGGGCAATGGAATTGACCCTCTAGAGATAATCGATAAGTATGGTGCAGATGCACTTAGATTTACTTTAATTACAGGTAATACACCGGGTAATGATATGCGTTTTAGAGAAGAAAGGCTTGAAGCAAGCCGTAATTTTGCAAATAAAATCTGGAATGCATCTCGATTTGTTTTGATGAACTTAGAGGATTTTGATTTAGATTCACTAAATGAAGACAAGCTAAAACCAACACTTTCTGATAACTGGATGCAGAGTAGACTAAATACAGTAACTCAGGAGCTTGATGATGCTCTCGAAGCTTATAATTTTGGTGAAATGGCAGGCAGTCTTTATGATTTTATCTGGAATGAATTTTGTGACTGGTATATTGAACTGCTAAAAGCAAGATTATATCAGGATCAGGATCCTGAAGCTAAATTAACAGCTCAATATTTTGCATTAAATACATTAGAGAGTTTACTGAGACTTCTTCATCCTGTAATGCCTTTTATTACTGAAGAAATCTGGCAGAAACTTCCTGGTACTGAAGGAAGTATTATGAGAGCCCAGTGGCCGGAAAAGGTTGAAGCAGATTTTGATAAAGATGCTGAAGAAAAAATGAATTTAATAATGAATGTTATTAAAGCAGTAAGAAATATTAGAAATGAAATGAAAGTTAATCCCGGCAGAAGAATCAAAGCAATTTTATCAGCACCACAGGAAAAATCAGATATTTTGAAAGAAGGAAGAGAATATTTGGAAAATCTTGCAAGGATTAAAGAGCTAAAGATAGCTAGTGATGAAATAGAGAAACCTGATAAAGTATCGACTTCTATTGTAAATGAGGTAGAAGTAATTTTG
>JAGYNO010000058.1 GCA_018399955.1 Halanaerobium sp.
ACTTGCTGCAGCAATCTCAGCACCCTTAGCTGGATGAGTTTTAATCAGTTCCCATTCTTTCTCATTTAATTTTCCCGTTTTATTTAATATTTTTTCGGGAATTGTAATCTTACCAATATCATGAATATTTGCCATCAGGGCAAGCAGATGTAAGTCTTTATTATCTAAATCAACACGTCTGCCCAGCTTTTGTGCGAGTTCTGCCATTCTTATTGAATGTTTTTCGGTTTCATCACTTTTTGCTCTGAGTGTGCTGAGCAGGCTCTGAACAATTTTATTTTTATTGCTCTGGCTGTTTGTCAGCTTATCTTCGTAAAGGGCCTTATCTGCTTTTTCGATAATATCCATCATTTTTTCTTTTTTTGTGTTTTTTACAGCAGAACCTGCACACACTGAGATGGAGATGTTTTTTGGATATAAGTCTGCACATTCCTTAGTTTGACAGTTGATCTCCATAGATTTTAGTTGGCGGGTCATAAACTCGCCTGCTGTTTTATCTTTTCCCGGCATGAGGATGATAAATTCATCACCACCCCAGCGGCCGATCAGATCTTTGTTTCTCATAGTAGATCTCAGCATTTCTGCAGTTTCTTTAATTACCCGGTCACCAATTTCCTGGCCGTAACTATTATTAATTATTTTCAACCCATTTATATCTACTAGTATAATGCTTATTGGCAGGTTGTCCTCATTATCCAGTTCTTTCATTTTCTCAATAAAATAATTACGGTTTAAGACACCTGTTAGACTATCGTTAATATGCATCTTTTTGATTGTTTCTTCATTCAAATGCTTATTATATGCATTTGAGATAATATTCGTTAAAAACTTTAAAAGCATCAGCTGATTTTCGCCAAATTTTTTCTTTTCACGCACAGCATCAAAGCCAATAAAACCGTATAAGTCACCTTTTTTATAAACTGCTACAATCACTAATGATTTGATATCTTGGGCCTGGAGGAGCTCTTTTTCTAATCTCGCAGAAGCGGGTAATTGAGAAAGATCATCTATAATTATCTGGCCGTTTTCCAGCAGCTGATCGAGCCACCAGCTGTAGTCATCTATAGAAATATCCTGCAGATCATCTATTTTTCTTTCAATACCTGCTGCACACCATTCATGAGTATTGCTTATTTTTTTATTATTTTTTGATTTGAGAAAAAGATAGCTTCTATCAACTTCGAAAAAGTTTCCTACTTTTTTTAAAACATAATTTATAATCTTATCAAAATTTTCGGTATTTGAGTAGATAAAGTGAGCTGATATATCGGAAATCAGATGTTCGAACTTGAGCTGATATTTAAGTTTATTTTCGTATTCTTTTTTCTGGGTGATATCGCTTACAATGCCTTCGATTTTTCTTGCCTGACCATTTTCATTATAAAGCACTTTTCCTTTATCCTCGATCCAGGCAGTACTGCCGTCCTTTTTAATTATTCTAACCTCATAAACAGATTCACCATTTTTTAAAAGATCTTTTAAAGCTTCTGCAGCTATTTCTTCATCATCTGGATGAATAACTTCATGCCAGAGAGATTTGTTATCTTTAAATTCATCGGCAGTATAACCGTAGATATTTTCAATAGAGGAACTTATGTAGTAAGCTTTACGCTCGGGCAGAGACAGAGAGTAGAGGGCATTTTTTACACTACTTAAAATACTCTCCAACTGTATTTTTGCGGATTCTAAGTCTTCACTTTTACCCTGTGCAGCTTCTTTATATACTTCTTTTTTTAATTGTGATTTCAAATTATTAGTATAGTCCATAGTTTACTCCTTTTACAAGAGTTTTTAATTCAGCAGCATCTAGAAATTTGTCGAAATATCTGTAAATAATAGGAAATGAATCTATGTTTTTATTATACCTAAAAAATTATTGATTAGCAAATAATAATTATCATTAAGCTGATTAGGCTGATAAAAACTATAGCTGCATATTATGAAAAAATAAAAAAACCTTCAAGCAGAACAGAACTTACTTTATTCTGTCTACAAGAAGGGTATTATATGGTGAAAAATTATCTGATAAAATCATAATTTAATTTTTTTCACAAGAACTATTCATGGCCATAATAATAGTAGTTCTGATAATTATAGTACTGGCTTCCTTTTACAGGATATTTATTGAGTACACTGCCGAGCAAATTTGCATTAACCTGTTTTAGGCGCTGTACTCCTTTTTTGAAAACATCTTTTTTGGTCTGATTTGTCATGGCAGTCATGATTACTCCATCAACTTTTTGTGATAGAAGTACTGAATCAGTAACCGGGAGCAGGGGAGGAGCATCGATAATCACTATATCTGCATTTTCTTTAAGATAAGCAAGTACTTTCTGCATTTTCTTAGAATTCAAAAGTTCAGAGGGGTTTGGAGGTACTGGCCCAGAAGAAATTATATATAATTCTTTTTGCTTGAACTTATGTATAATTCCCTCGATATTTTTCTCTTCACCAGATAGATATGTACTTAAACCCTTGAAGTTCGGTATATTGAATAATTTGTGGACAACAGGTTTGCGCATATCAGTATCTACAATAAAAGTTTTATCACCATTCATCTCAAAAGTTAAGGCTAAGTTGCTTGCTATTGTAGATTTGCCGATACCCTGTTCAGAACCTGTGATCATGATTAACTTTAATTCTTTATCTGGACTCATATACTGCAGATTGGTCCTGATCGTTCTAAAAGACTCTGTTGCAGGTGATTTACGGTGGTGGAGGGCAACTAGATCTCTAAAATCTGATTCTCTTTTATTCTTTTTCGGCATCTGCTTCTCCCTCCCCATAATTTTTATGGTGGTCTATTTCGTGTAGATCTGGAATAATACCTAAAACAGGCAGCTCTGAAATTTTTTCAAGCTGATCTTCATTTTTAATTGTATTATCAAGATAATCAAGTAAGAAAATAATACCTACCGATAACATCACTGCCAGTAAAGCAGCAACTGCCAGATTTAAGATCAAATTAGGCTTGATTGGACTGTTCGGCAGATGAGCATCTTCAATCACAAAAATATCGGAAGTCTGCATAGCCTGCTGGATATTAATTTCTTCTTTTCTATTTCTTAAGAGAAGATAGATTTCTTCTGCAACATTTTTTTCCCGCAGCAGTCTTGAATACTCCAGTTCTTCCTGAGGAAAGGCATCTAAATCATTTTCAATTTTCTCTATCCTATTTTGGTAAACTGATTTTTTTGCATCTGCAGTAACCTGCTGAACCTGAAGACTGATTATCTGAGAATTCAAGTTTTGATAGAGTGGATCATATGCTTCAATTCTGCTGTTTACTATCTCTGCGGTTTTTCTTTCTAAGCGGGTTTCTAGATTATCAATTTTTGCCTGAACTTCAAGCACTGCCGGATGTTTTTGGGTGTATTTTGTCAGCAGTCCTTCACGCTCTGTATATAATGAAGTTAGTTCTGACTGCAGTGTTGATATTTCGGGACTGCGATTAATCGTTTCTTCTTTATCAACCTCTGCTAACTCACTGTTTATTTTATCCAAGCTCAATTCTGCTTCTCTGCTCTGTAAATCTGCTTCGGTAAAATTTGCTTCAAGTTCAGTATAGCGGTTGAGGAGATTTTCCCCCTGTGTTTCCGGCATTATTATCTCATTATTTTCTCTGTAGCCGAGCAGATCATCTTCCAGTGATAAAAGTCTCTGCTGGGTTTCATCCAGCTGTTCATCTATAAATTCTGATGCACCCTGGAGAGAAGCCCTGTTTAGTTCCTGGGTCGTCTTCTGCATATTCTCAACTATGGAGTTTGCGATATCCTTAGCTGTTTCTGGATCATGATAGTTGACCTGAATCGTTAGGAGGTCGGTTTCTCCAGCTGACTGTACAGCTACATTGTTTCTTAAAGCACCACTGGAAATTAATTCGCCTACTTCACTGCGTAGGTCTAAGTCTTTTATTACATCATCTAAAATACGCCGGCTGGTAATGATGCGGCTGTATGTATTTATTAGCTTATCATTATTTCCAATAAATGATATCTGATCACTGAATAAGTTTTCTGGACCACTTTCGGTCTGAACCATTACTAAGGTTGAGGTCTGATAAATCCTCTGCATCTGAGCGGTAATAAAATATGAACTGATCAGTGCAGCAATCAGCACAGCAGTAATCAGCCACTTTTTATACCAGAGCATCATTAAATATTCTTTTAATTCTTTTTCATTTCTATTATGAACTATGTACTTAGTCTCTGAATTCATTATTCAACTCCTTACCAGTCAAAAAAGTCTTTGATACTGTTAAATCCGCCAAAAAAGAAAAATACTTCTGACCAATCGATGGAGCTTTTTTCTCCGATCATAACCAGGTCTCCCGGCTGTAGTCGTGGATTAGCACTCATCTGATTTTCTTCAAAAAAATCTTCCATATTTATTTCTTTAAGCTGACCATTTTTATTAACCAATCTAATATTTTCTAGATTAGCTCGATCTGAGGTATTACCTGCCTGGGCGATAAGATTTGCCAGACGAAGTTCATCATGCCACTCATAACTACCGGGACTCCTTATTTCACCGAGTATTGTTACTTCTTCTACAGCAGATGGTATATATACAGAATCTCCATCTTTGATGACTGGGTTTGCATCTTTCTCAGAAGCCAGTGTGTTTTCTAATTTAAATTCTGCCGGTTCATCATCTGAGATAATGCGGATATAATCTCCAGCATTTTCGGTAATACTGCCTGCTTCGGCAAGTAGCTCGTTGAGCTTGATTTCTTCATCTAAATCAAGCTGATAGCGGCCCGGATTTCTAATTTCACCCTGGATGGAAGCTGTTTTCATTTCTTTTTCCGGAATATATAATTGATCATTGTTTTTCAGCAGATAATTATCTGCCATATTTTCACCTTCAAGCAGTTTTTCTAAATTAATGTCAATTTTTTCTCCATCTCTCTGCAGGGTTATTTTTTCAGCAGCAGCCATTTCTGTTATGCCTCCTGCCAGTGAGATTACATCGAGAATCCTGTTATCTGCTCTTAATTCAAAACTTCCTTCCTGATTTACTTCTCCCATGACATTAATTTTTAGCTGTCTATATGAGAGGAGATTAACACTTACTTCAGGGTTTTTAATATATTCGTTAAGCGATTCGCGGAGTTCAATTTTTATCTCGGCAGTTGTTTTACCTTCTGCTTTAATTGTGCCGAGCAGGGGGTAAGAAATACTGCCGTCAGGATCGATTGAGGTTTCTCTGCTTAAATCTGGATGGCCCCAGACAGAAATTCCAATTTGATCACCAACATTTAATTTATACTGCTGAGCAGCACCCAACTGTGCAAATAATAATATTAATAAAAATGTTAAAATAAGGATTTTTGTATGGTTCAAA
The DNA here is from genome assembly GCA_018399955.1 of Halanaerobium sp. Lineage (GTDB taxonomy): Bacteria > Bacillota > Halanaerobiia > Halanaerobiales > Halanaerobiaceae > Halanaerobium. Next base: position 5,347 of record JAGYNO010000058.1, read on the forward strand.
AGAATTATCCTCCTTTGTATTCAAAAAAAAAATATTAGATAAAATAAAAAGCTAAGTATGAGCAGTAAAAAATTATAAATTAATATAGCAATCAGATAATGAAAGAAAATATTTTTTCAAATATAGAATTTCTTTTTTCTTTAATCTCAAAACTTTCAACTTTGTCATTGGCAAGTACTGCTTTTGCATTTGCCTTAAATATTTTTTTGCTGCCTTTTCTGATTTTTTCTGCTTTATTTAAACCTTTAGCCAGTGTAAAGGGACGTTTGTCAATACCATGGGTATCAGAAGACATTAGATGACACAGCCCTATATCCAGCAATTTTTCTGCCGTGTTCTGCGCTCTTTTCCCATGCAGACCAAAGATTGAAGAACTGTTGAGCATTAATTTTAAATCATAAAGTTCTACCCAGTCATATAATAAAGTGGGATCTTTTTGTATAAAGTTGTACCTTTCCGGATGGGCAATGATGATTTTAAATCCCATTGCCTGAATATCATGAATTATTTCTGGAAAGTAATCGGGAAGTAAGATTGGATGTGTTTCCAGCAGCAGATAATCTGTGTTATTAATTGTCAGCAATTTGTTATCATTTAAAAGCCAGGGCAGTTTTTTTTCGATCAATATCTCTGAGCCGCTTAAGATCTCAATATCTATATTTTCACTTTTAGCTTTTTCTCTGAGCTGTCCGAGCTTTTCTCCAATCATTTTTTTGTAATCTTTTTCTTTATAGAGGGGATAATGGGGTGTTGCAGCAATTTTTTTTAAACCTTTTTGCTGCATAAATTTTAAGATAGCAGCAGATTCTTCCATATCAGCTGCACCATCATCGACTCCGGGGAGTATATGTGAATGTAAATCAATCATTTCTATCACCTTAATCTAATTTTTTCATTCTAATTAATTATAGCATAACCATAAAATATTTACAATATTATCTTATATTTATTATATTTGTAATTAATCTATTTGCTGCTGTTTAAGCTGCCAGCAAATAATTCTGATTGCTTAAAATTATATCACTTAAAGCACTATAATTAAAGATAATAGAGCAAAGTTTTTTGAAAAAATTTCCGGCATAATTAATGCATATAGTGCTTAAAAGCACAAAGTATAATTTTAATTTTCAAGCCAAGAAATTTGATCTGTTTTTAAAGATAAAGTTTTAAGTCCTGAATAACATGAATTTTGTTTTTAATCTTTTTGATGTCAAATTGAGTAACAATTGGAGTGATTACAACTGCCTGAGGGAAGTTTTCGTATTTTTCTGTAGAAATGTATAAATCATAATCGGACAATAATTTTTCGTCGATTCTATATAAGCTATTGTAATCTATAAAATCATAATCAACTGCAGGGAAATTATTATTTAATCTTTTAAGCATTAATCTTTTGATAGGTAAGGACTTATCATAGATGATTAATGCTTTTATATTATCTTTTTGTGCTTCTAATTCAGTTAGGAAGATAATCGTAATATAATATACTTCATTTTTATTAATCTTAATATTTAGCTCAGCATTAATTAAATCTAATATTTCTTCTGATATTTCAAATATATAGGGATGCGTTGATTTTAGCAAATCTAATTCGAAATTATTAATTTCTAGATTTTGTTCATATGGGAGGTTGAATTTTTGCTGGATTAAAAGAGCTCTGAAATATAAGTTTAAAATCAGCTGGATGTGATTTCGGTTGGATAATTTTATGTTCAAATGATTTATGAAAAAATCTATTGTTTTACTGCTCGTATTATTAATCTCATCTAGATAATCTTCTTGATAAAGAACTTTTTTATTAAAAACATTAACATTTAGACATACCTGAATGAGATAGGCTAAAATTTCATCTTGACTCAGTTTGATCACAAATTTTTTTGCCAACTGTTCTGCAGTTTCTTTGGCTGTATTAAATGGTCTTTTGGTTATTAAATTTTTTATGTAGTCATGATGCTCATTATTTTTAGTAAAGCTCACCTTTTTATTTTTATTATAGCGGTTCAGGCTTACTGCAGTATATATTATAAAGTAAAGTAAAGATTTAGAATTGAAATTAAACCCGGTTTTTTCTTCTATAAAATATACTGCATCTCGTATTATTTTTAAATCAAAACCGGGACAGCAGTCTTTTAAGTATTTATTTTCGCTGGTTGGAATCGATAAACCATTGTTCAGCAGGAATAGAATGTCTTCTTTATCTTCTTGAGTAAATAGAGCAATTATATTTTGAGTTATTAACATCCTCAGATTTAGTTCATCTCCACAGATATAATTTTTTCCATCCCTATATTTTATTTCTAGTTTATACTGCTCTAATCTCTCTTTAATTTTATGTAAATCATTATGATAAGTTGAAATACTAATATCGAATTTATCAAGAATATAATCTTTATTAACACCATTCTCTGAAAAAAATGCATGAAGTATTAAATTATGTCTTCTCTTTCCAAAATGATTTTCGGAGCTGTTTTTTTCTTTAATTTTTAAACTCTCTTTATTGCTCACTTTAAATTTAATTCCATAACCGGGTTTTTTTAAAATACTTCCTTCAACATCATCAGCTGCAGCTATTGAAATTTCAATTTTTTTTAGATCTCTCCGAATTGTTTTATTAGATACATTCAAAGCTTTTGCAATTTTTGAGACAGGTATGTAATCATTTTTTTGTATCAAAATATAAATTATTTTTTTGCAGCGCTGGCTCAATGAATTTTCCATTTTTAACCTCCAAAATTTATATTTTTTCTGTCTGATCTACAGTCCCTTCATCAATAATTTTTTCAAATTTTTATTTTCTTTGAGCAAATTATACTTTTCTAAGGCATTTTTTACTGCTGGAATCACCTCAACCTGATAGCCATTTTCCTTGTAAATTCTATTTTTTGGTATGTATTGGTATATATTGTGTTTAAAAGTTTTTAAGATAATTTTACTATCTGCATATACTGAAAAGATAATTATAACAGTATCAGGATATTTATTTTTGATAATTTTGATCAGTTCTATGCCCGAAAAGTCATTCATATTCAGATCAATAACTGCGGCTGCTGGATTAATTTCATTAATAAGTTCTACTGCAGCTTTTCCTGAATCCGCAAAATACATTTCAAAATTATTACCTGCTAATTTTTCCTTAATTTTTTCCAATATCAGTTCTTCATCATCAACAAAGAGAACCTTATTGTTAAAAGCTTGATAATAATTCATATAAGCCTTCTCTCCTTAAGATTATTTTTTAAAATAAATGTCTAATTATGTATACAAATCTAATAATATCAAAATAATTTACTATAAGCAAATGCTGATGTCCATATCAATCTGGACATTAACTTGTTAGACTATGGAAAAATTGGCTGATATAATTATCAGTAATAATTATTAAGAAAATTGAAATTCTAATTGCTCAGGCAAAATTTATCTTGTCCGATATGTCAAAAAAAATGAGGGGAGATGTTGAGGAATTAAGCAGTTTAGTTCTTGATAGTAATGGTGAAGGGGATTTTAGTGTAGGTGCTAAATTAACAGTTAATGCAAACCAGGCTTATGGATTATATGAAAATATATTTGATGTACAGGTTAATTATCAGTAATAATTATTAAGAAGATCGAACTTCTAATTGGTCAGGCAAAATTTATCTTGTCCGATCTTTTAATAAAAAATAAGGAGGAATTGATAATGAAAAAGATTAATTTGTTAATGG
>JAGYNO010000059.1 GCA_018399955.1 Halanaerobium sp.
CCCAACAATACCTGTTTTAGGACTATATTTATAAAATGAAATTTCTTCTACAGACTGGTAATTATCAATCAGTTTTTCAGCTTCTGTATAAACATTAATTTCCCTTAACTCAGGATAAAGCACATTCATTTTTGCACTCAATTCAAGCAGGTATTTATTATCAGGTGTAGGCTGATAGCTGAATTTGCTGATCTCCATAGTATTAATCTGCTGATCCATCCTGTCTACAGCAAAACTATCTCCTTCTAAACGGCTGCGGAGCAGTTGAGAAAAACTTTCAAAGCGCTTAAAATCAAGACCCAGATCAGGAGCATAGCTTGACCTTATCACCTTTAAACTTTCATCAATTACATAAATATGATAACCTTCAAACTCCGCCTCTAAAACTTCTAAATTCCAGCTGTAAACATCTGGATTCTCTTCATAAAGTTCTAAGAGCTGTTCTGATTTTTCTTCCATATCTTGATTCAGCTGTTTTTCTACAATACTAAAGCTGTCATTTAAATAACGGAAGGCCTTAACAATACTGTATTCAACAAGCTCCCGTTTTTTCTGATAGGACTCTTCAATTGTAAGTTTTGCATTCTGATAATTAAAATATAAGATTGAAAAAATAACCACCAGTGTAATAATTGTAAAAATGTATTTATATTTTTTTAGAAATTTAAACACTACAGTATTTCCCCTTTCAGGATAAGGTTAGACTTTATTGACTATTTTGGAATCTTAAATTTTACTGCTGTACCCTCTGGACAGTTATGCTCAATATTTATAGTCTCATTTAAATGCCGTTTAAGACGCTGATTTATATTTTTTAATCCGATTTTATGGCGCTCTTCACCAGTGCTTTTTTCAGAAAAAACTTTTTTAATTTCTGCTTCATCTATGCCAACTCCATTATCTCGAACTTTTATCTGATTATAATCTTTTTCTTCTCTAACAAAAATCTCGATAAGACCATTATCCTTTATTTTTCTCAAGCCGTGTTTCAAAGAATTCTCTACAAGGGCCTGAATCACAAAAGGAGGTATTTTAAAATCAAGTTCTCCATCGATATGATAAATGACTTCAAATTTATCTTTAAATCTCTGTTTTTGAATAGATGTATAGAATTTTACTAAATCAAGTTCTTTTTCTATCGGCACAAACTGATCTGAGCTGTCAAAATCAAAGCTATAGCGCAGATAGCCTGCAAGATCAATAATCAGCTCTCCTGCAAGGCTGGGATTTGTCTCACATAAATATGCTATTGTATCCAGAGTATTATATAAAAAGTGAGGCTTTATTTGTGCTCTAAGATAATCCTGTTCTCTCTGCAGGCTTTCTTCAACCTTTGCTTTTAAGATGATAAGAGTTCTAATTCTGCTGCGGAGCTCATTTACTTCAAAAGGCTTTTTAACAAAATCATTTATACCAATCTCATAACTTTTCAGGAGGTTTCTAGGCAAATTATGTGATGCTACAATCAAAATTGGCAGTTCAAATAATTTAAAACGCTCTCTAATACTGCTGCATATTTTAATCTCATCATCAGAAAGAGAATATATATCAATAATAATCAAGACTGTATCAGAATCACTTTGTTCTAAGAGCTCTGCTTCCGTTTTTACCTTAATAAAACTGTAATCACTGAGAATATTAAAGTCCTCTAAAAGCTTCAGATTGTTTTGACCTGCCCTAGAGTAAATAATTATTTTAGAATTATGATATCTATAATTTTTAGTAATCTTTTTATTTTTTTCGAATTCAGTATCTAGTTCAGGCAGCTTATTTAATGCTCTGACTTCATAAAAATCATTATATATGCTTCCCTTAAATTTAAGATTTATCTGCATTTTAGTACTGCTCATTTTTTTATATTTTATCTCTATATCCAAAATGTCAAGCAGCTGATTCAATTTTGAGTATTTAAATTCTAAAATACTTTCAGCAGTATCAAAATTTTTAGCAGCAATTTTTTCAGAAGATCTCATAAATATTAAATTATCTGCTTCTATGAGTATATTTAAAATTATTTTTTCATCCAGCTCAGCATTTATAATAATTAATGAATTATCAGCAGAACTGATTATAATATCAAAAAGGGTAAAGATAAGCTCTTTAAAATACTTTTTATCGGTTTGCAGAAGATATTTTTCTGATTTAATCAAGTTTTTAAGCTTTACTTCATTTTCATAATTATATATTTTGCTGAGCTGCAGTGCTTCTGCTGAAATTGATTTAAGTTCATATTTTTTTATATCCAGCTCAAATTTTTCATCTTCTATATTCAGATATTCTGCTGTATTAGCTGCAAAATAGCTGAGTGCCTCTTCTTTTTCTATAATTTCGTCCAGCTCTTCTTCAAATTCTTCTCGAATCAGATTAGAGTTCTGTATTATATTTTCCTGGCTGGAAAGTATTGTCTTTTCTAAATAGTTGAATTTCTGCATTCTTTCTCTTATAAATTCCTCTTTTATTTCTAATGACCGTTTGAAATGGTTTTTTTCAGAATTAAGAACTAAATTCTCCTGCTTTCTTGCTTTCCTTTCAACTGTCATAATTTTAAGCATAATTATATCTAAGATAAGAATAAAGGTGAAAACAGCTGCCTGCAGATCCACATTAATATTTAAAGCAAAAATCATATCTGCATAAAAAGCTGTAATTATTGTGCTGAAAAAAATAAGTGCCCAGAGAAAAACTGACACATCTATTTCATTTTGAAAATGAAATCTGGCTATGGTAAACGTAAAGTAGATAAGTATTATTATATTCAATATATATACAAATGGCTGTGCATAGATTTCAGTTTCTGCTGAGAGCAGTGAGAATAAAAGCAGGAGAAAAAAATATACTGCAATCATAAATATAATTTTTTTTGAAAATTTAGCTGGAAAAAGTTCAGAAAAAAATAATGAAATAAAAATCAGAGCTGGATAGATAAGCAGGTAAAGATCAAAATTATAGTACTCTGCATAAGTTAAAGGATAAAAAAGATTGGGATCGGCAAAAGAAATAATCCAAATTGAACTGAGCAGTGAAGCAGCATGCAGATATAATAAATAGAGTTTATCTTTCTGCATTAGAAAAAATATTAACGATTCTCCTGCTGCAAACAAAAGTAGTATAAAAAGCTGTAGATAGCTGAGATATCTGTAAGAAATGTAGTAAAGAAAAAAGGAAAAAATTATTATGAAGATTAAAAAGCTCTTCTTTTTGAATGTGTTATTGATTTTTTTTATTTCTGTCAACATCTAATTTCCTCCATTAATCTTGCTGATTCTTGTAAATATTAAAGCTCAAAATCAGGTTTGATAGCAAGTTCTTTTTCTAAATTATCTTTAAGCTCCTCATAATATCTTTTTGCCATAACTGAACTTTCTTCTGACTGATAGATATCAATTAACTGCTTATAGCTCTGCTCATCAAGCGGGTCCAGATCTATCAGCATTTTTAAAGTTCTCTTGGCAGACTGCAGTTTATTATTTTTGATAAATTCTGCAGATAATTGTTTTAAAATATTTTTATAATTATTAATAAAGCCCATTCTGTAGCTGCTGATCCAGCAGTAGTCTTTGGCCTGCAGATAATCACCTGTATATATTTGCTGAAACAGATCAAGAAATTTATCTGCATCAATTTTTTCTGTTTTATAATCTGCTGTCATTTTTTTAAGTTTATCTATATCAGCCTCAACCTTTTCTGCATTGATTTTGTAAAAACCCCGCTTACTCAAAATTAATTTAGAAATACCCAGTTTATTAAAAATTTTACGCAGATTATAGATTGTTGTATAAAGAAGATCACGGCTGCGCTCAACTTCACCTTGAGGCCAAATATTTTCTATGATCTTAGCTTTTGAAACAAAATCTCCTGAAAATAAGAGCAGGAAATAAAATAGTTCTTCAGTCTTGACAGTCCGCCAGTCAATATCTAATTTTTTACTATTAATGTTGATCTTTGTTCTGCCAAATGTTTTGACTGAAAGATGCTGCTTTTTTTCTTTAAAATCTTCTTTTTCTTTTTTATTTACGTTTATTCGGGAAAGTGTTTTTTGAAAACGTTTTTTAGAAATAGGTTTTAATAAATAATCAAGAGCATTTAATTCGAATGCTTCTACTGCATATTCATTGTAAGCAGTTACAAAGATGATTTCTATATTTTCATCAGCTGATAAAATCTGTTCAGCTGCTTCAAGCCCTTTTATACCCGGCATCTCTATATCAATAAAAAGCAGATCAAGTTCTTCGATATAATTATCCAGGCTATTTAAAAGTTCTTTACCAGATTGATATAAAGCTAAAATATTTATTTCAGAATATTCCTCTACTATTTTCCGCATCCGCTGCAGGGAATTATATTCATCATCAACTAAAATAGCATTTAAAATTATACTCATCTCCTCATCTTATTTCTAGACTAATTATATATTAATTTCTATAAATTTTAACAAAATCCTTTTTTAATCTAAAACTAGCAATAAATTTCATTTAAACTATGTATTGGTGAAAATGAATCAGATCTATCTAAAAATAGCATAAAAAAATGGCCGTTTAGGCCAGCTTGATTTTGGAACTCTTTGTTTTTATATTTATTATTGATGGGTTTTGGCCTCACAGTTCTAACTTTATCGCAAAGATCTGGCCTATGACTAAGGATTTATTTCGATAATGTATTTTTGTGAACCTTTTAATCTGTTTTGGTCATTATTCTGTATATTTTCTAGGTCAAGTACAATATTCATTGCTATTTCTGTTTTTGAGTTAGGATTTATGGTCAGCTGATAATTTCCTGATTCATCTCTGCTGATTGACTCTGCTTTGAATGTTATTTGAACTGCTTCAGCAGCTTTAAGCTCTCCCTTATCAACAATTCCATTTTCATTTTGGTCTATATATATATTGGCAGTAAAATTTTGCTTACCATTAAATATTTGATCATCAGTTTTGCTTCTATCTGTACCATCATTGTTTATTATAAGTTTATCAACCCGCTCTGGATTTTTATGATTGTATTTTTCTAGAGTGAAATTTGCTGCAGGCTGAGCTGGCCCACTTTTATCCTGCTTTGTTGAAAGTAGATTTTGATTATCTCGAGCTAAAACTATATTATCTTTTTGATGATTAAATACTATTTTTTCTTCAGCAACCTGACCATTATTATTCTCTACTTTTATCGACAGCTGATTATTAGCAAATGGAGATACTGAGGATTTTTTATAAACTATTTTTTTTGCTATCTTATTTAAATCATCTGCAGTAACAATACTTGCTGTACTTTCTTTTTCGATTTTAAGATTATCTATATAAAAATCAGCACCTACTGCCCTTCCACCCGTAAAATCATAACTTCCACCTACAAAAACCACTATGTATCTACCTGGAGCTGAGACTCTTACTCTCTCTTTTTTCCAATCACTATTAGCATTTTTATCTTTTCCCGTCTTATCAATTATTGTCTGGATATAATTATTATCTACATCAAGCAGATAGCCATAAATACTGTATGCATCTGAACCAGAAACTGCTTTCCAGTCAAATATCAGCTCATCATTCCTGTCTAAATAGACCTCTCTATCACTATAAACAGCAGGACCACGTATAACAGACTGGCTCGTTTTAGCATTGATATCTCCGATTGATATTCTTAAAAAATAATCTTCAGGACTAGAACTTTTTGCCATTAGCTCTGTTTTAAAACTGCCATTATGGTGGTTACTATTAGCTGGCTCTGATTGATTGAAATCAGCTTCACTTGTATTTTTTTGGCCTGGTGTATTATGACCAGCTATTTTATCTTCGCCAAATTCAATCTCTTTATCAACTGTTTTCCAGCCAGGAATTTTATTATTGTACTCAGCACTATTAAAATCTCCATTCTTAAAATCATTATAGAAATTAATTCTTAATTTTCTGCCATTTTGTCCATTAAAATTATGATCTATAACACCGATCATGATCATTTCGCTTCCTATCACTTTATATATTTTTTGATCTGAAATTATTACTGCTTCTCTTTGCTCTTCACTATTTTCTTCTGACAAAACAATTGAGTCATTTTCTCTTAAATTTTCTGCAGAAAACTCTAAAAAGCCATTTTGATAGCTGCTCTCTGCAAAGCTTATATTCTTTATTCGATATTCCTCTGCTTGAGTAAGGGGATTTATTTTATCAAAAGCTCTGCTTAATTGATTAAGCTGCAGATCAAATAAAAGAGAGAATATAACAAAACTTAAAATAAAGATTAAGACTACTGCCTTCCATAATGCCGAAATCAAAGAATAACTTTTTTTAAAATTATACAAATTTTTCATAATAGATCTCCCTTCAATTTGTCCAATTTTTTAGAAATAAGATTTTAAAGTGTTATGTTTATCACATTATAATATTAAGAGTAATATACCACTTTAAGCATAGATAGTATGAATTTTCCAGCAAATTTACCCGCTAACATTCCCTCTATATCAATGATATCATAGATTATATGAAATTTCCAAATAAATTACACTTTATACATTTTATTACATTTAACGACAAAAAAAGAGAGGATTTTCAGCCTCTCAACTGCTTCTTTGTTATTTTTTGTTGATAATTGTAGGTACCAGGTACCAACAATTACCTACAATAATCTACAGCATTTCTCGCAAAAACTTTCCTGTATATGAACCTTCTATTCCAGCTACATCTTCAGGGGTTCCTTTTGCAATCAGCTGGCCCCCTTTTTCGCCACCTTCTGGACCGAGGTCAATTATATAATCAGCTGATTTTATTACATCAAGATTATGCTCGATGACAACTACTGTATTACCATCTCCACGCAGTCTGTGTAATACTTCCAGCAGTTTTTTGACATCATCAAAATGAAGGCCAGTTGTCGGTTCATCCAGCAGATAAAGTGTCTGACCTGTACTTCTTTTACCCAGCTCTTTGGAAATCTTAACACGCTGAGCTTCTCCACCGGATAAGGTTGTTGCTGGCTGACCTAATCTAATATAGCCTAAGCCAACATCATAGAGTGTCTGCAGTCTGCGCTTGATAGGCTCAATGTTTTCAAAGAATTCTAAAGCTTCTTCTACATTCATATCGAGTACATCTGCTATCGTTTTCCCCTTATATTTTATCTCAAGAGTTTCGCGATTATATCTCTTACCTCCACAAACATCACAGGGTACATAAACATCGGGCAGAAAATGCATCTCTATCTGCTCTATTCCCTGTCCCTTGCATGCCTCACAGCGGCCTCCCTTAACATTAAAGCTGAAACGGCCTACTTCATAACCCCGCTGTTTTGCTTCTGGTGTACTTGCAAATACTTTGCGTATATAGTCAAAGACTTTTGTATAGGTTACAGGATTTGACCTGGGTGTTCTACCGATTGGTGACTGGTCAATATCTATCACCTTATCTATTTTTTCGATCCCTTCAATACCATCATGATCTCCTGGATGAAGGGTTGAATCATAAATTTCCTTCATCAGCTCTCTTTTTAATATATTATTAACAAGGGTACTCTTTCCTGAACCGGAAACCCCTGTGATACAGGTAAATGTGCCGAGAGGAATATCGACATCTATATTTTTTAAATTATGCTGACGTGCACCTTTTACAGTCAGCCAGTTTCCATTCGTCTGATAACGCTCCTTGGGTACATCTATCTTTTCTTTTCCAGAAAGATATTTACCTGTCAGTGATTTTTCTTCAGCCAATATATCTTCAAGTGAACCTTCTGCAACGATTTCTCCACCGTGCTTTCCGGCCCCTGGACCAATATCTATAATATAATCAGCAGCTTTAATCGTTTCTTCATCATGTTCAACCACGATTACTGTATTGCCGAGATCACGTATGTGCTCCAAAGTATTAATCAGCCGATTATTATCCCGCTGGTGGAGGCCGATACTCGGCTCATCAAGAATATATAAGACCCCGACAAGTCCTGAACCAATCTGAGTTGCCAGCCTGATCCGCTGGGCCTCACCACCAGAAAGAGTTCCAGCTGAACGGTCAAGTGTCAGGTATTCTAAACCAACATCGATTAAAAAGCTGAGTCTTGCCTTTACTTCTTTAAGAATTTCCTTACCAATATATGCTCTCCGCTCATTTAATTCCACATCTTCCAGAAAATCATAAGCATCTTTGATAGAAAAAGAAGTAAATTCTGCAATCGAAAGTCCTCCAATGGTAACTGCAAGCACTTCCGGCTTCAACCTCTGGCCGCCGCAGACCTTACAGGGGATTTCATCCATATATCTTTCCATTCGCTTGTGAGTTCCGGGACTATCAGATTCATTTAACCTCTTTTTAAGATAACCGACTACACCTTTGAACTTTGTGGTGTGGTCTCGTGTTTTTCCAAAGCGGTTTGTATAGGGAAATGTAAGCTTCTCATCTGTTCCATAAAGTATAATATCTATAATTTCGTCATCCAAATTTTTAAGCTTTGTCTGTCGGTTGAATCCATACTTTTCTGCAGCTGCCTTAAGAACCGCCGGATGATAGCTGCTGCGTGAATTTTTCCAGGGGATGATCCCACCATCTGCAATCGATTTATCCATATCCAGGATTAACTCAGGATCAAATTCTTTCTTAACACCCAGACCGCCACAGTTGTCACAGGCTCCATAAGGACTGTTGAAAGAAAACATCCGGGGGGACATTTCTTCTAAGCTGATATTATGCTCCGGACAGGCGAATTTCTCACTGTAGGTAGTTGTTTCGCCATCAATCTGATCTATCATAACCAGACCATCTGCGTAATCCAGGGCTGTTTCTACTGAATCAGCAAGTCTCTCTCTTATTCCATCTTTGATCAGAAGCCGATCAACAATAATTTCTATATCATGTTTAAAATTCTTATCAAGTTTTTCTGCGTTTTCGAGCAGCATTGTTTCTCCATCGATTCTTGCCCTAACAAATCCATCTCTCACCGCCTGAAGAAAGACACGCTCGTGTTCACCCTTGCGCCCTCTCACAATTGGTGCCAGCACCTGAACCTTAGTCCGCTCCGGCAGTTCAAGCACCTGGTCAACAATTTCATCAACAGTCTGGGAG
>JAGYNO010000006.1 GCA_018399955.1 Halanaerobium sp.
ACACAATTTTTGATGCGACGCTTATTATCTTATCAATACCCTTGAGCTTTGTCAAGAAATATTAAAAAGCTTTTTAAAATAAAATGATTTATCCATTAACTAAAGGTAAAGAGAAAAATTTTTAAGATGTAAATAAAAAAATAGTTCTCTTGAAATCTCCAGCTGTGACTTCAAGAGAACTGTATATATAATTACTCTTTGTCATCATTTGCAAAATAATTTCTAAGAGCTGGATTATTGAATAATACTGTAAATGATGAAAAATCTTCAGATATCATTATTTCTTCTGATTTAAATATAGTCTCTGAAATTTCTTCTGATAAAGTCTTTGCATTTTCTTTGCATTTTGAATTATTCATTAGTACCACCTCAAATTTATTTAGCTTTATTTTTATTAGTTTTTATTTATTATTAATAACTTATATGATTTTAATCATCATCGTCGTTATCATCATCTTCGTCATCATCGTCATCGTCATCGTCATCGTCATCATCATCGTCATCGTCATCGTCATCGTCATCGTCATCATCTTCGTCATCATCTCTATCGTCGTCGTCATCTCTATCTTCATCATCGTCAAATAAATCATCTAATCCATCAAATTGAATGTTAATCTCATTAAAATTATCATTTTGATCTAATACTTCTGAAATCTGCTCTAAACTTACACCTTTTTCGTAATGTAATTCAATAGCTTCATCCACGATTTCTTCTTTTTCTTGATTACTGAGATTTTCTGAACTACTTATTTTCTGAATAATTTCATCAAAATTCGAACCATTCTGAGCAGTAATTATCTGAGCTGGAAGCATGACTGCAATTATGAGTAAAAAAGTCAACAACATTGAAAAATACTTTTTAAAATCATTTCCCTTCATTTTATTTCCCCCTTTTGAATATTAATTTCTTTAATTTTATTATAATAATCAAGTTTATAAAAGTAAATTATTTACACACCTAAAAAAACTGCACCTAAAAAGGCACAGTTTTATTTTATAATATATATTTTAATCTTTGCTTTGTGTATTTTAATATCAACTTATATTATTCTTCAGGGTTTTCTGGATATTCTTTTTTACTTTCTATTTCTCCTTCATTTTCAAGGTTAGAACTGCTATCTCCACTATTTTCTATTTCTTCATCTTCTTCATTTATTTCATCTTCATTTATTTTAGCAAGAGATACTACCCTATCATCTTCTCCAACATTAATTATTTTTACTCCAATAGTATTTCTGCTTGTTTGTGAGATCTCAGAAGCCTTTACTCTTATTATTATTCCATCTAATGTAATTACCATCATCTCTATATCCTCATTCACTATCTGAGCTGATGCTAATGGTCCATTTTTATCAGTTATATTTGCAGTTAATATACCTTTACCTCCTCTGTTCTGAATTCTATATTCAGAAAGTGGAGTTCTTTTACCATAACCTCTTTCAGTTATAACAAGTAATTGATTTCCTTCAGAATCAATACCCATATCTATTACTTTATCATCTTCAGCTAATCTTATACCTCTCACTCCATAGGAATTTCTTCCTACAGATCTAACATCTGATTCATTAAAGTGAATTGCTTTTGCCTGCTGAGTAATCAAAATAATATTTTCATCTTCTTCAATTACTCGAACCCCTATTAATTCATCATCTTCTCTTAAATTAATACCTATCAAACCTGTATAATTTGTATCATATTCTTCTAAAGAAGTCTTTTTAATTAAACCATTTTTGGTTGCCATAATCAAATAACAGTCTTCCGGAAACTCTTTAACAGGTATTACTGCTGAAATTCTCTCATCAGTCTGAAGTTCAAGTAGATTAACAATGTTTGTTCCTCTTGCCTGACGACCGGATTCTGGTATCTGAAATCCTTTAAGCCTGTATACACGCCCCTGATTTGTAAAGAAGAGAAATTTATAATGAGTGGTAGTAGTAAATATATTCTCGACAAAATCTTTCTCTTTTGTTTTTATACCAATTACTCCCTTACCTCCACGGCGCTGACTTTTATACAAATCTAAAGGCATTCTCTTTATATAGCCTTGTTTTGTCATTGTAATTACTATCTGTTCTTCTCTAATTAAATCCTCTATTTCTAAATCAGTCACACCTGCTTCAATAGATGTTTTTCTTTGATCACCATATTTGTTTTTCAGCTCAATTATCTCTTCTTTGATAATTTCCAATAATTTTTTCTCATTTGTCAAAATTGAGCGGTAATATGCTATTTTTTCCTGCAGTTCATTATATTCTATTTCTATTTTATCTCTTTCGAGGCCTGTAAGACTCTGCAGCCTCATTTTTAAAATTGCATTTGCTTGTGTCTCTGAAAGTTCATAAATATCCATTAAATTAATTCTTGCTGATTCAACATCTTCAGCAGATTTAATCATTTCTACAATATCATCTATATTTGCAAGCGCAATTTTGTATCCTTCTAATATATGAGCTCTATCAAGTGCTTTGTCAAGATCATATTGAGTTCTTCTAGTAATTACCTCTTTTTGATGTTCTATATAATGCTCTAATATTTCTTTTAAAGATAGTACCTTAGGTTCTTTATTTACCAGAGCTATCATAATTATACTAAAAGTAATCTGAAGTCTGCTGTTTTTATATAATTGATTTAAAACTACTGTGGGAGTTGCTTCCCTTTTTAATTCAATTACTATCCTCATTCCATCTCTATCTGATTCATCTCTAATATCTGAAATAGCATCTATTTTTTCATTTTTTACAAGATCAGCAATTTTTTTGATAAGACGAGCTTTATTTACCTTGTAAGGAAGTTCATCTACAATTATTTGTTTTCTGCTGCTGGATAAATCTTCTATTCTGGTTTTAGCTCTTACAGTTAATTTACCTCTACCATTTTTATAAGCCCTATATATACTTCCTTTTCCCATAATAGAACCACCTGTTGGGAAATCAGGTCCTTTAATAATTTTCATTAAATCTTTAGTATCTAGATCTGGATTTTCTATTAACTCTATTACTCCATCTATTACTTCTCCAAGATTATGAGGTGGTATACTTGTTGACATACCTACAGCGATTCCTGAGCTTCCATTTACAAGCAGATTTGGAAATCTAGCTGGGAGCACTTCAGGTTCTTCTAAAGAATCATCAAAATTAGCTGTAAAATCAACCGTGTTTTTATTTATATCTGTAAGCAGTTCCTGAGAAATAGGAGACATTCGTGCTTCAGTATAACGCATAGCTGCAGCAGAATCACCATCAACAGAACCAAAGTTTCCGTGGCCGTCAATTAATGGATAACGATAAGAAAAATCCTGAGCCATCCTTACCATCGTATCATAAACAGCTGTATCTCCATGTGGATGGTATTTACCCAATACTTCACCAACAATACGAGCTGATTTTTTATGGGGCTTGTTTGGAGTCATTCCTAAATCATTAAGAGCGAATAATATTCTCCTGTGAACAGGTTTTAATCCATCTCTAACATCTGGTAGGGCTCTTCCTACGATTACACTCATCGCATAATCAAGATATGAGCCTCTCATTTCTTTATCTATATCAATTTTCTTAACTCGTGCTGCTTTTTGATCCAAAATATTTCACCAACCTTTATCAATTTATATAATTAAATATCAAGATTTTTAACTTCACGGGCATTTTCTTGAATAAATTTACGTCTTGGAGCTACTTTATCACCCATTAAAATAGAGAATGTTTCATCAGCCATAATCGCATCTTCTATACTTACCTGAAGTAAAATCCTATTTTCGGGATCCATGGTTGTATCCCAGAGTTGATTAGGATTCATTTCTCCAAGTCCTTTATATCTCTGCATAGAAACTCTATCTTTACCAATCTCTTCTAATAGTTCTTCAAGTGCTTTGTCATTATAAACATAGTCTTCTCTTCTGCCCTTTTTAACCTTGTATAAAGGCGGTTGTGCAATATAAATATTTCCATTTTCGAGCAGAGGCCTCATATAACGATAGAAAAATGTTAAAAGAAGGGTTCTAATATGAGCACCATCTACATCAGCATCTGTCATAATGATAATTCTATCATAACGCAGATTATTTAAATCAAATTCCTCAGAAACCCCAGTACCTACTGCGGTAATCAGAGCTCTAATCTCATCATTATTTAATATTTTATTCAAACGTGATTTTTCAACATTTAATATTTTACCCTTTAATGGCAAAATAGCCTGAAATTCCCTATCTCTTCCCTGTTTAGCAGAGCCACCAGCAGAATCTCCCTCAACAATATAAACTTCTGTATCTTCTGCCTGGCGTTTTGCACAATCTGCAAGTTTACCTGGTAATGCAGTTGAAGTAAGGGCACTTTTTCTTCTTGTTAAATCTCTAGCTTTACGGGCAGCCTTCCTTGCCCTAGCTGCACTTAAAGCTTTATCAATAATTACTTTTGCAATTTTTGGATTTTCCTCAAGATAAATTTTTAAAAAAGAAGAAACTGAAGAATCCACAAATCCCCTTATTTCACTATTTCCTAGTTTAGTTTTAGTTTGACCTTCAAATTGTGGATCTGCAAGTTTAACACTTATTATAGCAGTCATACCCTCGCGAATATCCTGACCTTTAAGATTTTCATCATCATCTTTTAAAATATCTTTTTTACGGGCATAATCATTAAAGGTTCTAGTTATTGCAGATTTAAATCCACTTAAGTGAGTTCCACCCTCTTTTGTATTAATATTATTTGCAAAAGTAAAAATGGAATTATTATAACCCTGATGATATTGGATAGCAATTTCTAATGAACCTTCTTCATCTTCTGCCTCTATATAGATAGGATTAGAATAGAGAGGCTTTTTACTTTGATTTAAATATTTAACAAAAGAAATTAAACCTCCAGCAAATTGAAATTCATCTTCTTTATTTTCATCTGCCCTGCTGTCAATTATTTTTATAGTTGTTCCTTTATTTAAAAAAGCAAGTTCTTTTAACCGCTGAGCTAATACCCTATATTCAAAATCTATTTCTTCAAAAATTAAAGGATCAGGCTTAAATTCAATAGTTGTACCAGTTCGATCAGTATCACAGCTTCCTATAACCTGAATTTCATGCTGTGGTACTCCTCTTTCATATTTCTGCTTATAAACTTTTCCATCTTTCCAGGCAATTTCAACTTCCATCCATTCAGTAAGAGCATTTACAACTGAAATACCAACTCCGTGTAAGCCGCCTGAAACTTTATAACCTTCTCCCCCAAATTTTCCACCTGCGTGAAGAGTAGTCATTACTACTTCTACTGCTGGTTTATCAATTTTAGGATGAATTTCCACTGGAATACCTCGCCCATTGTCTTTAACTTTAATTACATTACCTGGTTTTATCTCTACAAGTATTTCTGTACAATAACCAGCCATAGCTTCATCAATACTATTATCAACAACCTCATAAACAAGGTGATGCAGACCTTCAACACTCGTAGAACCTATATACATTCCAGGTCTTTTTCTAACTGCTTCTAAACCTTCAAGTACCTGAATGTGTTCTGCTTCATAATTACTTCTCTTACTAATATTCTCGTTTATATTTTCATTAGTATCCATCAATATCCCCCATTTTCTTCTATAAATCGGTCTACTCTTTTTGCAAGTGTCTTGGATGAGATCATTGAAAGATAAATCGTCTCTCCTGTCAAGACAAACGAACGGGGATCCCCCCCTGAAAAATCGACTATAAAACCTTCTTCATCTGAAATTTTCATGAATTCCTGGGTGATTTTAGAAAAAGTTGTATTTTCTAAATCACCAATTAAAACTACTTCTTTGGACGGAATCATGTTACCATCACCAAGATGTAAAAACATAAGTATAACTCACCCTCTTCTCTTAATTATACCATTTTTGACCTGATATATATTATAGGAGTTATTTTTTAATCCGGACAAATTTTCTCCATCTGTTGCTGTAATTATAGTTTGAATTTTATTAACTATGATTTCTATTAAAGCTTTTCTTCTTAAACTATCTAATTCAGAAAAAACATCATCTAAAAGCAGAACAGGATATTCTCCGGTTTCTGATTTCATAAATTCCAATTCTGCTAATTTTAAAGCTAAAGCAGCAGTACGCTGCTGACCTTGTGAACCATATTTTCTTAAATCCATATCATTTACTTTTAGTATAAGATCATCTCTATGTGGGCCAATTACTGTATAGCCTCTATTAATTTCTTTATCTTTATTTTTTTCTAAATTCTCTTTGAATAATTCCCTTAGTTCTGCTTCTCCCATTTTTTTTGAAAAACCTTCAAGGCTGATATCATATTCAATTTCTAAATTTTCCCTGCCCTCTGTTATCTGTCTATGTGAAAGGCGTGCAAGTATTTTAAGTTTATCAACAACCTCGATTCTTTTTAAGATTATTTTAGAACCAGAAGCTGAAAGCTGTTC
The DNA here is from genome assembly GCA_018399955.1 of Halanaerobium sp. GTDB lineage: Bacteria > Bacillota > Halanaerobiia > Halanaerobiales > Halanaerobiaceae > Halanaerobium. The sequence continues at coordinate 6,402 of JAGYNO010000006.1, forward strand.
ATCCCAGACTGCAAGCATGTTTTTATCATTACTTCTTCCATCTCTAATATTTTTTAGAAGATTATTTCTTTGTTTTAAGATATGTTCATATTTAGAGAGTAAGTGATTGTAATATCTGCTAACCTGTGAAATCTCTAAATTTATAAATTCTCGTCTGTGAGATGGTCCTTCTTTTACAAGTTTTAAATCTTCAGGTGAAAATAAAACAGCATTAAGATAACCAATTATTTCTTTTACTTTAGTAAGTGGATTATCATTAAGCTCTACTTTTCTACCTCTTTTGTCAAGCCGCACAGCTAATTTTAATTTTCCTTCTCTTCTCTCAATTAAAACCTGAACCAGTGCTTCATCTTTATCCCACTTAATAAGTTCTGTATTTATGCTGCTGCGGTGAGAATTAGCAGAAGCAATCAAATAAATTGATTCTAAAAGATTTGTCTTCCCCTGACCGTTATCTCCCAAAAATATATTTAATTTTGGATTAAGATCAAGTAATAATTCATCAAAATTACGAAAATTACGGCAGAGAATTTTTTTTAAATGCATTTATTATCCCCGACTTACTTTAAAAGTTTTATCTTCTTCGATTAAATGTACAATATCTCCATCTTTAAGAGTTTTACCCCTTTTTAATTCTATTTCTCTATTAACTTCAACTTTTCCTTCCTGAATCAAATATTTAGCTTCTCCACCACTCATAACTATATTTGCCCATTTAAGAAATTGATCTAAGTTAATAGTATCAGTATTAATCTCAACTATTTCCATAATAAATCCTCCTCAATCTCTAACATTTAAAAAAATTAAAAAATCAATTTATGCCTGTGCTCGAACCGGCATAATCAAATAGATAAATTTTCCACCATCTTCTGATTCGTTTTTTACAACAAGTGGATTTAAAGGTCCTATCATTTCTATATTTATTTCTTCTTCTGATAAAACTTTTAATACATCTATTAAATATCCTGCATCAATGTTAATCTTTTGATCAGGACCTGATAAATCAATTTCAATTTCCTCATGTGCATAACCAGAGCTGCCTTCACTAGAGTTAATATTCAGAACACCATCATCTGCAGAAATAGAAATAATGTTTGCATCAAGCTTAGCAATTAAAGAAGCTCTTTTTACAGCATTATGGAGTTGAGATAAATCAGCAATAAATTTAGAGTTGAATTCATCTGGAATAACAAGTTCATAATTTGGAAATTTACCTTCTATTAATCTTGAGATAAGAACAATGCCAGCAAATTGAAAACGAGCATAATTGCTGTCTACTATGATCTCTACACTTCCTTCATCCTCTAATAAATTATTCAATTCCTGTAATGTGCTGCCTGGTAAAATAACTTCTATGTTTTCTTCTACTTCAGTTTGTAAGGGAGAATCAACATAAGATAAACGATATGTATTTGTCGAAACCATCCTCACTTCTTCAGGTTTTACAATAAATAATGCTCCTGTCAGTGCAGGTTGTGTTTCATCTTTTGAAGTTGATATTCTGACTTTTTGCAGCATATTTTTAAACTTAGCACCAGGTAAAGTAAAACGTGCACTTTCTTCAACCTGAGGTAAACTAGGAAATTCATCAGGATCATAACCATTTATCTTAAATAAAGAATTTAAACATTTTATTTCCATCTGCCATTTATCTTGGTCTAGATCCATATAAATTTTTTCTGAAGGTAGTTCTCTTATAATATTTAAAAATTGTCCTGCAGGCAGTACAACTGCACCCTCATTTTCTGCATCTACTTTTATGCTGTATTCAATTCCTAATTCGAGGTCAGTTGCTTTTAAAATTAATTTATTTTTTTCTAATTTCAGATAAATTCCCGTTAAGATAGGTAATGTTTTATTTTTTGCTACAGCCCGCCGTACAATGTTTAGTGATTCGTATAAATCCATTTGTTTAATTGAAAATTTCAAGGTGTATCCCTCCATTTTTAAAAAAGTTATCAACAGATATAATCTAAGCTTATTATTGTATATATATATATAAAACTAGTAGTAGTAGTAGTAGGGGCTGTTAATATGTGGATAAGCCCTTTTATACCAATGAGAAGAAGAATTAGCCTGTAGATAAATTGTTAACTAAACATATAATAGTTATCCACATACTAACACTTAAAAGTTATTAACATCTTATCTACAACTACCTTAATAGATATCCACAAAATTTGTTAATTATTTTATCCATGTTTTATTTTATCTGTTAAACGCTCAATTTTATTGCTAAAATCATTTTCATTTTCTATTTTTTCTTTAATTTTATTGTGAGCATGAATAACAGTTGTATGATCTCTTCCTCCAAATTCATCTCCTATATGGGGGAGAGAAAAATCTGTTAATTCCCTGCTTAAGTACATAGCAATTTGACGTGGAAAAGCTATATTTTGTGTTCTTTTTTTAGATTCCATATCTTCCATTCTTAAATTATAATCATCTGTAATTATTTTTTTAATACGCTCAATATTTACTTCAATTAATTCGTCTTTCTTTTTATTAACAAGATCTTTTAGTGCTTCTCTGGCTAATTCAATATCAATTTCTCTATCTACAAGTGAAGAATATGCAATAACTTTTACCAGTGCACCCTCTAATTCTCTAATATTGGATTGAATCTTATTTGCAATGTAAATAATTACTTCATTTGGGATAGTAAGATTTTCCACATCTGCTTTTTTACGGAGTATGGCAATTCTTGTTTCTAAATCTGGTTTTTGAATATCTGTGATTAAACCCCATTCAAATCGAGAACGAAGTCTTTCTTCTAAAGTTGGAATTTCTTTTGGTGGACGATCACTAGAAATAATTAACTGTCTATTTGATTCATGTAATGTGTTAAAAGTATGAAAAAATTCTTCTTGAGTTCTTTCTTTACCTGCCAAAAACTGAATATCATCAACTAAAAGAATATCAATGTTTCTATATTTATCTCTAAAATCAACTGTAGAATCATCTTTTATTGAGTTAATTAATTCATTTGTAAAAGTTTCTGAGGAAACATAAACCACCTTGTAATCTGGATTATTTTTAAGAATAAAATGAGCGATAGCCTGCATCAGATGAGTTTTTCCAAGTCCTACATCACCATATATAAATAGAGGATTATATGCCTTTGCCGGTGCTTCAGCTACAGCTAAAGAAGCTGCATGTGCAAAGCGGTTGCTGTTACCAACAACAAAAGTATCAAAAGTATATTTGGAGTTAAATCCATTTTGAAATTCCTGATCTGAGTTTTTCTCTTCTAAATCTTTTTCTACAATTTCTAGATCATTATTTTCTGGATCATTTTTATTATAATCTTTATTTTCTTTTTGTTTTTCTTTGAATTTTTTAACTTGTTTTGGTGTTAATAAAAGAAGTGTCCACTGATTTCCTGTTAATTTTTTTAAAATTTCTTCTATTAAATCAGTGTATTGAGTTTCTATCCATTCCTGGATAAAATTATTAGGGACCTGAAGGACAAGTTGGTTTTCTCCAGTTGTTAATACTGCTTTGGTTTCTGAGAACCAGGTATTAAAACTTGGATTTGTAATTTGTTCTTTAATATTTTCTAAAGTTTTTTTCCAGATGTGATCAAGTTCTTTTTGCGAAAAAGACATAAAATACCTCCTGTAATTCTAAAAAAATAATCTTTTTTTAAACTTGTCCCCAAAAAAAGGGGATAACTTAGTATTTATCCACAAAAATGTGGACAATATTAACAGTTATCCACAAGCAAATAGATTTTAAATTAACTGCTAATTCAGTAAATGTGTTTATTTTTGAAAAAAACAATAAACTTTTTTGTTAATAAAAATACAAAAGATATCCACAATCAGTTAACGTTATCAACAGTTTGTGGATAAGTAATTAAGAAAGTGTGGATAAAAGGCTTAATTTAAGAAAAAAAATAAAAAAAATAAGACATTGTTAATAAAATTGTCAACAATAGACGAAAAAGTTTATAATATACTAGTTAATTTTAGAGAAAAATTTCGTCTAATTAACCATATTAATAATAACAGATTATCAACAAATTATCAACATCACTTTTATTTATCTTATGCTGTGGATAAATTTAATTTCCTTGACTCTATTATCTAAATAACATATAATTTTAAATGAATGAAAAATAAACTGCTAGTATTATGTTTTATTTTAGCTGGAGGTTATTTAGTGGAAACTTTAAAAAAAAACAAAGAGTTCAACAATGTTTATAATAACAGCAATTCTTTTGCTACACGGCATTTGGTTTTATATCTGTTATCTGTACCAGAAAATGAAAATAATCGTTATGGATTATCTGTTAGTAAAAGAATTGGCAATGCTGTTATTAGAAATAAGCTAAAAAGAAGATTAAGAGAAATAATTAGAGAATTTGAAAAAAAATATAATTTTAATTCTTATCATATAATTTTTATTGCCCGTAACCCAGTTGTTGATCTAAATTATGGGCAGATGAAAAAAGATGTTAAAAAATTATATAAAAAGGCTGGTTTAATTTAACATAATACTTTTTCTTTTTAGTTATTTTATTTTCAACTCATGCTTTAACTGGAATTAAGGTGATTCTATTGAAAAAAATATTATTATTTTTTATAAAAATCTATCAGGAGGTTATTTCTCCCTGGACTCCAAAGAGCTGCCGCTTTAAACCAAGCTGTTCTGAATACAGCAGACAGGCAGTAGAAAAATATGGGGCGTTTAAAGGCGGCTGGATGGGTCTAAAGCGTATTCTGCGCTGTCATCCTTTTAATCCAGGTGGATATGATCCGGTAGAATAGGAGGCAATTATTAAATGTTTGATTGGTTAATTAACGGAATGTCGTATGCTTTAGATTTTATTTATGGTCTTGTCGGGAATTATGGTCTAGCTATAATTATCTTTACACTTGTTATTAAATTTGCACTTTATCCTCTAACAGCAAAACAGACACGGTCGATGAAAGAAATGCAGGAAATTCAGCCGGAAATGAAAAAAATTCAGGAAAAATATAAAGATGACAAGGAACAACAGCAGGAAGAAATGATGAAGCTTTACAAGGAGCATGGGGTTAACCCTGCAGCAGGCTGTTTACCTATGATTTTACAGCTGGCTATTTTGATTCCACTTTACAGAACCATTTTTGCTCTTGGCGAAAAAATGGCTGCAGAATCTTTTCTTTGGATTGGAACCCTAACAAGTGGTTCATTAGCTGAGCCGGATGTAGCAATAGTACTTCTTAATGCAGTTGTAATGTTTGGTCAGACATATATGACACAGCAGTTATCTGGTGGTGGAGATAAGAGTAATAAAATGATGTATATGATGCCGTTATTTATAATTTTCATCGGATTTAGATTACCATCAGGTGTGCTCTTATACTGGTTTACCTCCACATTATTTACTGTAGCACAGCAGTATATTTTATCAAAAGAACCAAGTAAGATTAAGGGGGCTGCAGAATAAATATGAAAAGCATAAAGATAAAAGCTAAAAATGTAGATAATGCAGTTGCAGAAGCTTTAAATAAGCTTGGCATAGAGGAAGAAGAAGCTGAAATAAATGTGATCGATGAGGGAAGTAAAGGTTTATTGGGGTTTATAGGTGCCAAAGATGCTGTAGTCGAAGTAACTAAGGTCTTTGAACCTATTGAAGCAGGAAAAGTATTTTTGGAAGAATTACTCAATAAAGCCAAGATAAATGTTGAAGTAGAAATAATAGATTGTGAAACAAATGATGAACAGGTTATGTATAATCTTAAAGGACAGAAAGAATTAGGCCTGGTTATTGGGCATCGTGGTGAAACTCTTGATGCTTTACAGTATTTAACTTCTATTTCTTTAAATAAAGAATTAGAAAAATATTACAGAGTATTATTAGATGCTGAAGGTTATAGAGAAAGGCGCAGAGAGACTTTAGAAAGGTTAGCAGCCCGACTGGCAAATAAGGCCGAAAAAAAGCAGAGAAAAGTTGTTTTAGAGCCAATGCCGCCACATGAGAGAAGGATAATCCATATTAAACTTAAAGAAAATAATAATGTAAAATCATACAGTGAAGGTGAAGAACCCTATCGCAAGGTTATGATAGAGCCTCTGGATAATTAATAAGATTAATTAAATAAATCAAAATCTAAATATATTATATATTGTATATTATCAAATTTGCTTTTAATAACCCAGCAGGATATTTCTCTGCTGGGTTATATTTATAGGGAGGTGTTTTAATTTGGATATTTTAAGAGAAGATACAATTACAGCTATTGCTACTCCTTTTGGCACAGGTGGAACCGGGAAAATAAGAATTAGTGGACCTGATGCATTCAAAATAGGTGATCAAATATTCAAATCTATCCAAAAAGAGAAAAAATTGTCTAATCAAAAAACATATACTGCTCATTATGGATTTATCTATGATGGTGAGAAAGATAAAAAAATTGATGAAGTAGTTGCAATTTTAATGAGAAAACCGCATTCTTTTACTGGAGAAAATGTTCTAGAGATTGACTGTCATGGTGGAATGACACCACTAAAAGCTGTACTGGATCTTGTTTTGGCAGAAGGAGCAAGACTTGCTGAACCGGGTGAGTTTTCTCAGAGAGCTTTTTTAAATGGACGAATAGATTTAGCTCAGGCGGAAGCGATTATAGAAATTATTAATTCTAAAACAGAAAAGAGCCTGGATATAGCTGTTGATCAGCTGAGTGGGAAGCTATCGGAACAAATTGGAGAGATAAGAGAAACCGCAGTCGAGGTGCTTGCTCACCTTGAAGCAGCTATTGATTATCCGGAAGATGAGATTGAAGACTTTTCGCCTTCACAGCTTGAAGATAAATTTAATTATATAAAAGATGAGATAGAAAAATTGCTTAAAAGCAGCAAACAAGGTAAAATATATAAAGAAGGTTTAAAAACAGTAATTGTGGGCAAACCAAATGTGGGAAAATCAAGCCTTTTAAATTATTTTTTAGAAGAAAAAAGAGCTATAGTTACTGATGTTCCGGGGACTACAAGGGATGTTATTGAAGAGTTTGTCAATTTGAAGGGGATTCCACTTAAAATAATTGATACAGCAGGGATAAGAGAAACATCAGATCAAGTAGAAAAGATTGGTGTAGAGAGGACCAGAGCTTCTGCAGAAAAGGCTGATCTGGTTCTATTTATGCTTGATGTTAATCAGGGAATAACTGAAGAAGATCGTAAAATATATCAATTAATAAAAAATAAACCTTTGCTAGTGATAGTTAATAAAACAGACCTACCCGCAAATATAGAAAAGAAAAAAATAGAAGCAGATTTTAGTGAACACAGCCTGATTTGGATTTCATTACTTGAAGAAGAAGGATTGGAAGAGTTAAGAGAAAATATTTTAAAAGAAATACTTGATGAAGAAATAAGTGGTGATGATGCAGTCATAATAACTAAAACAAGGCACAAAAATGCTTTAAATAAAGCCCTGAAAGCAGTTGAAAGGGTAATTGTTTCACGTGAAACAAATATGCCTTATGATTTTTTGACAATTGATTTAAAGGATTGTTTAAATGCTTTGGGAGAAATCACAGGGGAAACAGCCGCTGATGATATAATTGACAGGATATTTAATGATTTTTGTTTAGGTAAGTAATTGAATTATTTAGATTAAGAAAGGGAGATATGATGGATTTTAAGAAATACCCTAAAGAATATGATGTTATTGTAATTGGAGCTGGACATGCAGGCTGTGAAGCATCGCTAGCACCAGCAAGAATGGGCTATAAAACACTAACACTGACAGTTAGTTTAGATCATGTAGCTTTTATGCCCTGTAATCCCTCACTTGGAGGACCGGGAAAATCACATATGGTTAGAGAAATTGATGCTCTTGGTGGAGAGATGGCCCGCAATATGGATGAAACGATGATCCAAATTAGGATGCTGAATACCAGTAAAGGTCCTGCGGTTCATGGTTTGAGAGGACAGTCTGATAAAGATGAATATCATAAAAGAATGAAACAGGTTTTAGAACAAGAAGATAATTTAGATTTAAAACAGCAGATAGCTGAAGAAATTATTGTTGAAGATGGTGTAGTAAAGGGAGTTGTAACCAAAACCGGGGTTTTCTTTCCAGGTAAAAAAGTAATTTTAACAACTGGAACCTTTTTAAAGGGAAGGATTATAATTGGTGAAGCCAAATTTAATGCTGGTCCAAATCAGCAGTACCCGGCAAATAAGCTTTCGGACAGTCTTAAGGATTTAGGTATTTCACTGCGCCGTTTCAAAACTGGAACACCCCCAAGGGTGAGCAAAAAATCAATGGATTTCTCTAAAATGGAGCCGCAGCCAGGCGAAGAGGGCTTAAGTTTTTCATATAAGTCTGAACCTTTAAAAGGAGAACAGGTAATGTGTTATTTGACATATACAACTGAAGAAACACACCGTATAATTAATGATAACAAGATGAGAACCCCGCTTTTTAGTGGTGTAATAGAGGGTGTTGGTCCCCGCTACTGCCCTTCTATAGAGGATAAGGTAGTGAGATTCCCTGATAAAGGCCGGCATCAACTCTTCATTGAACCAGAAGGACTTGGTACAGATGAATATTATGTTTCTGGACTTTCAACAAGTTTACCCTATGATGTACAGATCGAAATGGCTAGAACTATACCAGGTTTGGAAGAAGTAGAAATAATGAGGCCAGGTTATGCGATAGAATATGACTGTGTTGATCCAGAAGAATTAAAATTAGATTTAGAATTGAAAAAGATAAAGGGTTTATATACAGCAGGTCAAATAAATGGAAGTTCTGGTTACGAAGAAGCAGCAGGTCAGGGGTTAGTCGCCGGGATAAATGCAGCTTTAAGTCTTGAAGAAAGAGAACCCTTGATATTGAAGCGTTCTGAAGCCTATATAGGTGTTTTAATAGATGATTTGGTTACTAAAGGAACACCTGAACCCTATAGGATAATGACTTCCCGTGCTGAATATCGTCTCTTATTAAGGCAGGATAATGCTGATCAGCGTTTAACTCCTATCGGAAGAGAAATTGGTCTTGTTTCTGACAGCAGATATGAACACTACCGCCAAAAAGTTGAAGGAGTAAAAAAAGCTTTGAAATACCTTCGTGATAAAGATAATAAGGTTAATCCAACTCAGGAAGTTAGGGATAAGCTTGAAGAGCTGGAGAGTGGGAATCTAAGCAAACCGGTTACACTGGAAGCACTATTGAGAAGACCAGAGATTTCTTATACAGATCTTAAATATTTTGCAGATGATCTTCCAGAAGTGAACAAAGATGTTATAGAACAGGTTGAAGTTCAGGTAAAATATAAAGGTTATATTGATAGACAGCAGGCACAGGTTGAGCAGTTTAGAAAAATGGAAGAAAAGAAAATTCCTGAAGATCTTGACTATAATCAATTAGAAAATTTAAGATTAGAAGCAAGAGAGAAATTAAATAAAATAAAACCGATTTCTATCGGCCAGGCATCAAGGATATCAGGTGTTTCACCGGCTGATATCTCAGCTCTTATGATTTACCTCGAGCAGTATAACCGCAGCAAAAAGGATGATAATGATGAATCTTAATAAAGATAAATTCATAACTGAATTACAAGGTGGTTTAAGAGAGCTTAATATTTCCTACAGCAGTGAGCAGATTGAGCAGCTGTGGGAATATTATGTTTTTTTTATCAATGAAAATAAAAAATATAATTTAAGTGCAATTACAGAAATGAAAGAAGTCATCACAAAACATTTTCTGGATTCTGTCGTAATACTATCTCAAATAGAACTAAAAAATGTTAAAAGATGGGTAGATATTGGTACCGGAGCTGGTTTTCCTGGGCTTGTCTTAAAATTATTTCTTCCGGGACATAGTTTTTATTTAGTTGATTCTTCTTCAAAAAAGGTAAATTTTTTAAATCAATTGATCTATAAATTAAATTTGAATGGTATAAATGCTGTTCACGGAAGGGCTGAAGATCTTGCTAAAGAGCTGGACTGGAGGGCTTCTTTTGATTTGGTAACTTCTCGAGCCGTAGCATCACTCAATGTTTTAGCTGAGTATACAGTGCCATTTTTAAGAATAGGTGGTTCAGCCTTTTTATATAAAGGACCTGAATATTTAGAAGAAATAGACGAAGCAAAAAATGCTCTAAAAACTCTGGGGGCAGAGCTGAAAGAGACGATAGAGCTTGATGTGCCTGGTTTAAATGCAGAGAGATATCTGATTATTTTAGAAAAAATAGAAAAAACCCCTCCAAAATACCCAAGAAGACCTGGCATTCCAAATAAAAGACCATTATAATGTTTTAATTGTATAATATCCAAAATTTGCACTAACTATTAACTAATTCTTATTTTATTATGCTAGAATTCATTAATCTGTCAGTATTTCTATAATAAATTATTTGAATTTTGCTGCCCAGATTATAATAATAATCAAAATAATAAAGGGTTTTATAAAAATTTCAAGAAATATATCTTAGTGGACAGGAGGTAGATTTATGAAATTTTCTTTTTTCAATAATGAAATAGAAGGAGATAATGAAGAAATAAATCAGCTTAAAACAGCAGAAATAAGAGCCAATCCTTTTCAGCCCCGCAGGGATTTTAAAGAATCTGAAATAGAAGAATTAGCTGAATCAATTAACAGGTTTGGCTTAATACAGCCAATAGTAGTCCGTGCAATTAAAAACGGATATGAATTGATAGCTGGAGAAAGACGGCTGAGAGCAGCTAAAATGCTTGGAAAAGAAAAAATACCTGCTGTAATACGAGATTTTGATGATCGTGAGATGGCTGAAATAGCACTTGTAGAAAATCTACAGAGAAAAGATTTAAATTTCATTGAAGAAGCTTGTGCATATAGAAAGCTTTTAGATGAGTTTAACTTAACACAGAAAGAACTTGCTGAACGTTTATCTAAGAGCCAATCTGCGATTGCAAATAAACTGCGCCTCCTGAATCTATCTAAAGAAATACAAAGTCAATTATTGGAGAATAATTTAAGTGAAAGACATGGAAGAGCTCTGTTAAAGCTTGACTCTGAGCAGATGCAAAAAGAATTAATAGCTGAAATTGAAAAAAAAGAACTTACAGTTAGAGAATCTGAAAAATTAATCAAAAAAAAAATACATCCAGATGAAAAAAAGAAAAATAAAATCAAACATATTTCAAAAGATTTAAGATTATTTGCAAATTCTCTAGAAAAAAGAGTTTCGGAAATAAAAGAATCAGGAATAAAGGTTGATATGAACCGCAGTGATAGTGATGAATACATAGAATATTATATAAAACTAGAAAAAAAGTAATTAAATTTATAATGACCAAAGAAATTAAAGCCAAAAGTTAAAGAGGTGAAAAGATGGGTAAAACAATAGCTATTGTCAATCAGAAGGGTGGTGTTGGTAAAAGCACAACAGCTGTAAATCTCGGCGCAGGTCTGGCAGAAGCTGGGAAAAAAGTGCTTTTAATTGATCTTGATCCACAGGGGAATGCCAGCAGTGGTCTCGGTGTAGAAAAATCTGAATTAGAATATACAAGCTATGATCTTTTAATTGAAGCTGAATCTGTTTTTAGTGTAATAATGGAAACAGAAACTGATAATTTGGATTTAATACCTGCTAATATTGAACTTGCAGGTGCTGAGATCGAACTAGTATCAATAATGTCAAGAGAAGGCCGCTTAAAAAAATCACTAGTAGAAATTACTGATGATTATGATTTTATCATTATTGACTGCCCACCATCACTGGGACTTTTGACCCTAAATGCTTTAACAGCTGCAGATAGTGTTATGGTACCAATTCAATGTGAGTATTATGCTATGGAGGGTCTTGGTCAGCTTATGAATACAATAGAATTGGTACGTAAAAATTTAAATCCTGATTTAAGGATAGAAGGTGTCCTGATGACTATGTATGATGCGAGAACTAACTTATCAGGACAGGTCATTGAAGAAGTAGAAGAATATTTTTCTGATTTAATGTTTAAAACAATAATACCCAGGAATGTTCGTTTAAGTGAGGCGCCAAGTTTTGGAAGATCAATTCTTGAATATAGTTCCAACTCAAAAGGTGCAGAAGCATACAGAAAGCTGGCAGAGGAAGTGGTAGCAAGTGAGTAAAAAAAGATTAGGTAAAGGGTTAAGTGCTCTTATTAAAAATGATGAGTATATAGACAAAAGTAGAGTTGATGAGATATTTGTTGATCAAATTGAAGCAAATCCTTTTCAGCCGCGGACAAATTTTGATGAAGATTCTTTAAAAGAGCTTGCTGCATCAATAAAAGAAAAAGGTCTAATCCAGCCGATTACAGTTAGAAAAATTAAAGCTGAAAGATATCAGTTAGCAGCAGGAGAGCGGCGGTGGCGGGCTTCTCAGATGCTTGATTTAGATAAAATACCTGCAGTTATAAGAGATTTTGATGATCAGGAGATGCTGGAAATCGCACTGATTGAAAATCTGCAGAGGGAAGATCTGGATCCTATCGAAGAAGCCAAAGCATATAAAGAGATGATTGATAATTTTGATTTAACTCAGTCTGCACTGGCAGAACGAGTTGGAAAAAATAGATCAACAATAGCAAATATGGTGAGATTGCTCAAATTATCTGATAAAGTTAAAAGCCACTTATCAAGAGGCAGCATTAGTGCTGGTCATGCTAGGGCTCTACTTGCTTTGGATGAAGCAGCAGCACAAACTGCAGCTTGTGAAAATGTGATTATACAGGATTTAACAGTCAGAGAGACTGAAAAGTATGTAGATAAACTAAAAAATCCATTAAAAAAGAACAAGAAAAAGAAAAAAGAGAATAATCTTTCTGATGAATGGCTGCATGCAGCTGAAAAACTTGAAAAAAACCTCGGCAGTCCCGTCAAAATAAAAAAGCGTAAAAAAAATAACTTGCTGACCATTGAGCTCGATTCTATTGATAAATTAGAAGAAATTATTGAAAAGTTAAATTAAGATTATAAAAATTTAAAACAGCATTCAAATGTTTCACGTGAAACATTTTTGAGTATTAGAGAATAGATAGGTGGTTTTTAATGATAGGGACAATAGTAAATATTGGGGCAGTTCTTGCTGGAAGCACTGTTGGTATTCTTTTTAGAGGTAAATTTCCAGAAAAAATTCAAACTTCTGTAATCCATGGTATAAGTCTGGCTGTTCTTTTAATCGGTTTTCAAATGGCTTTTAGCATAGAAAAATCAGAAGATATTTTACTTGTTATATTCAGTCTGGTTATCGGAGCGGTTATTGGTGAACTTCTTGAAATTGAGAAAAAATTAAATAATTTTGGTCAGGCAATAAAAAATAAAATCGGTGGTAAAGATGATCTTTTTGTACAGGGCTTTGTACAGGCAAGTCTCATCTACTGTGTTGGAGCTATGGCTATTATGGGATCCATACAGGATGGATTAAATGGTGATCCCAGCATATTATTTACAAAGTCACTTCTTGATGGTACTACAGCTGTTGCTTTTGCTGCAAGTACAGGTATTGGAGTAGCATTTTCTGTTATACCAATTTTCATTTATCAGGGCAGCATTACTGTTCTGGCAGGTTGGGCAGAGTCTTTTTTAACTCAAGATATGATTAGAATAATGACATCCACTGGTGGACTTTTAATTGCTGCGATTGGATTTAATATGCTTGGTAAAACAGAAATCAAAACAGGTAATTTGCTTCCTTCACTTGCAGTTGCAGTAATACTGGCGGCTTTTGTATTTTGATTTAAATTTGAATAATTGTTTGCAGCAAAAATTTTTAAGGAAATTTAAGAATAAATTTTTGCAATAAGAGAGGAAATAAGATATAATTAAATCAAAGAAAATACATCGGGTGAAGGCTGAATGAGAGACCATTATGATGGCGCCGAAGGAGCAAGGGGAACCGAAACTCTCAGGCAAAAAGAATTCAGCTGGACGAAACTCTGGACATAATACATAAAGTGAACAGGGAGTCGGATTTTATTCCGGCTCCCTGTTTTTTTTGAAGGAGGAAAAAAATGAAAAAAACTCCATTACACCACACACATAATGTTTTAGGTGCCAAAATGACAGACTTCGGTGGTTGGGAAATGCCGGTAGAATACAGCAGTATCATTGATGAACATCATGCTGTAAGAAATCACTGCGGACTTTTTGATATCTGCCACATGGGAGAAATATTGATTAGCGGAGAAAAAGCAGCTCAATCTGTACAGAGGTTAATCAGCAACGATCTTAGTAAACTTGAATATGGGAAGGTATTATATACACCCATCTGCAGTGAAGAAGGCGGCATCATTGATGATCTTCTTGTTTATATGCTGGGAGAAGATAGCTATTTATTTGTTGTAAATGCTGCCAATAAAATAAAAGATTATGAATGGATTAAAGATAAAGCATATCCAGAAACAAAAGTTGAGGATCTATCCGATTACTATGCAATGCTTGCCCTCCAGGGACCTGAATCAAGCAATATTTTAAAGCAGCTGACTGATGCAGAACTAGATAAAATTGACTACTATCATTTTGTAGAGGCAGAAGCAGCTGGAGTAGATATGATAATTTCTAGAACAGGTTATACTGGCGAGTTAGGCTATGAGCTCTACTTTACAGCAGAGAAAGCGGAAGAAATCTGGCAGAGGCTGATCAAAGTTGGTGAAGAATACAAATTACTTCCAGCAGGTCTTGGAGCAAGGAATACCCTGCGTCTGGAAAAGGGTTATGCCCTTTATGGTAATGATATTGATGAAAGCACAAATCCCATAGAAGCGGGATTAGGCTGGACAGTTGATCTTGATGGTGATGATTTTATTGGAAGAGAGAGTCTGCTTAAAATAAAAGAAAATTGCTGCAGCCGCAGACTCAAAGGCTTTATTATTACCGGCAGAGGAATGGCACGACACGGATACGAAATATATGCTGACAGCCAAAAAATTGGCCGAGTTACTAGCGGTAGTTATTCACCCAGCCTCAAAAAAAGTATTGCTATGGGATATCTTGCTGAAGAATATACGGAAGCTGGGAGCAAAATCAATATAAAAATTAGAGATCGTTTTGTAGAGGCAGAAGTAGTGGAGCTTCCCTTTCTTTAATAGCTGAAAAATTTCAACCAATGGTTCATTTTTGGATAACGGACTAGATGTCCCAAAAATTATCAGAAGTTAAAAAGAAGCTGGAAAATAATATTTTTGCTGAAGTATTTATATTATAAGCTGCAAATTATGGATAATTCAAAAATCATAAGGAGGAATTAAAATGAGTGTAAGAGATGATCTGCTGTATTCAAAGGACCATGAGTGGGTTAGGGAAGAAGATGATATTTTAGTTATTGGTATTTCTTACTATGCTCAGGAAGAACTTGGAGATATTGTTTTTGCTGAACTGCCTGAGGTCGAGGAAGAGTTTGAAACAGGAGATAGTTTTGGTGTGCTGGAATCTGTTAAGGCTGTTTCTGATACATTTATACCATTAGGGGGAAAAGTAGTTGAAGTTAATGAAGAACTGCTGGATAACCCAGAATTAATTAATGAAGATCCATATGGTGATGGTTGGCTTATAAAGATTGATCCCTTTGATGATACTGAACTAGATGAATTACTTACAGCAGAGGAGTATACTGAATTTCTGGAGGAGGAATAAGGATGGATTATATTTCTAATACTACAGCAGAAACAGAGAAAATGCTTAAAACCATTGGTGTTAATGCTGTAGAAGATCTTTTTAAAATGATCCCTGAAGAAGTTGCTCTTGAAGAAGATTTAAAAATCGATTCTGGTATTTCTGAGCTGGAATTAATGAATTTGGCTCAAGAAAAAGCTTCTAAAAATAAAAGTCTTGCTGACCAGCTCTCATTTTTGGGAGCAGGAGTTTATGATCATTATCTACCAGGGGTAATTGATCACTTGATTTCTCGTTCAGAATTTTATACAGCTTACACCCCATATCAGGCTGAACTCAGCCAGGGAACTTTAGAGGCAATATATGAATATCAGAGCATGATTTCAGAACTGACAGGGATGGGTATTGCAAATGCTTCTATGCTGGATGGAGGTTCAGCGGCAGCAGAGGCTGTTGCTATGGCTGCAAGAATATCCAGAAATAAAAAGATTATACTTCCAGAAACAATTAATCCAGCCTATAGAGAGGTTATCAAAACTTATGGAGATGGCCAAAATCTTGAATTTGTTGAAATAGAGAGTGAAGCAGAAATAATAGATCCTGCTCAGATTGCAGAAAACATAGATAAAGATACAGCAGCTGTTATTGTTCAATATCCAAACTTTTTTGGTTCAATAGAAAAAATGAATGAAATAGCCGAAATTATTGAAGAAAATAAGAAAGTAATCTTTATTGTGATTGCAAATCCTATTTTACTTGGAGTTTTAAAACCTCCTTCTGATTATGGAGCAGATATAGTTGTTGGGGAAGCTCAAAATCTTGGTAATGGTCTTAATTATGGTGGCCCTTACCTGGGATTTATGGCATGTAGAGATGAAAGAAAAATGCTCAGACAGCTGCCAGGACGGATAGTGGGTAAAACTACTGATGTTGATGGAAAAGAAGGTTTTGTTTTAACACTTCAGACACGTGAACAGCATATAAGAAGAGAAAAAGCTACCTCCAATATATGTACAAACGAAGCTCTGAATGCACTTATGGCAACTATTTATTTAGCTGTTATGGGTAAAAAGGGTTTAAAAGAAGTTGGAAACCAGTCATATCATAAGGCACATTACCTTGCTGAAAAAATTGATAAAATTCCCGGGTTTGATGTTGCCAACAAAAATAATTTTTTCCATGAGTTTGTTGTTAAAAGTGTTAAAAAAAGCGAAGAAATAAAAACACAGCTTGCCAAAGATAATATAATTGCTGGTTATAATTTGGATAAAATAGGAAAAGAAGGGCTTTTGATAGCTGTTACAGAAAAGAAAACAAAAGAAGAGCTAGATAAATTCGCAGAAAAACTGGAGGTGCTTTAAGTGGAAGAGAAATTAATTAAAGATTACAGCAGTCCTGGACGTAGAGCTTATTCTTTACCACCACTTGAGGTAACAGAAAGCAGCTTAGAGAATGATATAAAAGACTATCTGCGCGATGATTTAGATCTGCCAGAGGTTAGTGAAGTAGATGTAGTAAGACACTATACTGCTTTGAGTGAAATGAATTATGGAGTTGATTCAGGTATTTATCCACTTGGGTCATGTACAATGAAATATAATCCAAAAAGAAATGAAAGAATAGCAAGAATGACTAAGCTAAGCTATCTGCATCCATACCAAGAAGTAGAAGATGTTCAAGGTTCATTAGAAATTCTTTATCAATTGAAGTTGGACTTAGCAGAAATTAGCGGTATGGATGAAATAACCCTGCAGCCTGCTTCTGGTGCTCATGGTGAGTTCACATCTCTAATGATAGTAAAAAAATATTTTGAAGATCGCGATGAAGAAAGAACAAAGGTTATAGTACCTGATTCTGCACATGGAACGAACCCGGCAAGTGCAATCATGGCCGGATATGATGTGATAGAAATTGCATCAAATGAACAAGGAATGGTTGACCTTCAGGAACTTAAAGAGGCAGTGGGTGAAGATACAGCAGCTTTAATGCTTACTAATCCAAATACACTTGGCATATTTGAAGAAGATATACTTGAGATAACAAAGATTGTCCACGATGCTGGTGGATTAATATATTATGATGGTGCTAATATGAATGCTATTATGGGTTATGCAAAACCTGGTGAGATGGATTTTGATTTAATGCATTTCAACCTTCATAAAACATTTTCTACACCTCATGGTGGTGGTGGACCTGGTTCTGGACCGGTTGGAGTAAAAGATTTTTTAGCCCCTTATCTGCCAAAGCCTGTTTTGAAAAAAGAAGCAGACAGCTATTTTTGGGATTATAAAAGAGATAAATCAATAGGAAAAGTCCACAGTTTTTATGGTAATTATGGTGTAATGCTTAGAGCTTGGGCATATATAAAAACTGTAGGGGGTAAGGGACTTAAAAAGACTACTGAAAATGCGGTTTTAAATGCAAATTACTTAAAAGCGAGGTTAAAGGATAAATATGAACTTCCCTATGCTGAGGACAGCCTCCATGAATTTGTTCTTTCTGGCAGCAAACAGAAGGAAAAAGGGGCATCAACACTGCATATTGCAAAAAGACTTCTGGATTATGATCAATATGCACCAACAATATATTTTCCTCTTGTAGTAAAAGAAGCAATAATGATAGAACCTACTGAAACAGAAAATATTGATACATTAGATCGTTTTGTGGAAACAATGCTGACTATTTCCCGGGAAATAAAAGAGAATCCTGAATTAGTTATAAATGCTCCTCATTCTACTGCTGTCAGAAGGCTTGATGAAACAAAAGCAGCAAGAAAACCTGATTTACACTGGTGATAGAAGCTAAAGTTTGCAAATATATAATAGGGTTTAAAAAATAAATGGCCCTTTTTGGGCCATTTTTGCAGTTTCATGTACTCATATGATATAATATTTACTTGAAGTTAATAAAAAGTAGGTGAAAAAATGAGAGAATCAGAATACTTGAGCCAGCTGGAAGAAGAGGAAAAAGAAAAGTACAGAGAGATATTAGATTTCATTGAAACTGCTAAGTTTGAAGAAGCTGAAGAAAAATTGGATAAATTTCTGGGAGATAATTCTAATTTTGTTCCTGCTTTAAATAAGTTAGCTGTAATTAATCTCTATCAAAAAAATCATAACAAAGCTAATAAAATTCTAAAAGCTATTCTGGAACAAGATAGAAATTTTGCCCCGGCGATTACTAATCTGGGGAGTCTTGCGAAAGAAAAAGAAGAATTAGCGGAGGCAAAAAAATTATATAAAAAAGCTATAGCAATTAATGAAGATTATGGCCCAGCTTATAATAATCTTGGCGTTATTTATAGAGAAGAAGGGAATTACTCAGAATCAGTAAAATATCTAAAAAAAGCACGCAAAAAGGGTAGTATGACTTATAATATTAATGTTAATAAGGCTTTTTACAAAGACCCCGGCTGCCTATTTGTATTGTTTTTAGCTGCAGCTCTTATTTTTGTTTTATTTCTAATAATTACTTAAAATATTATATTCAAACAAAATTATTCCAGTTTTTTAATATCACGGCAGGAGGAGATTTAAATGTCTAAAAAATATGAAGTAGGAGATAGAGTTAAATTTAAGAAATCCCATCCCTGTGGTGGTGATACCTGGAAAATATTAAGAGTAGGTATGGATTTCAAGGCGAAATGTGAAACATGTGGCAGGGTGATTATGCTTCCTCGTAATAAATTTGAGAAGAGTGTAAAAAAGAAACTTTAGCTGTAGATATATGCTGCAAATATAATTTATTAATCTATATAAATATACATACTGCAATTATTTAGTATAATAAATTTTTTGCAAGATATTATATATAGATATTATTTTTTTAGGAAGGAAGATTGGTTAATGAAAATAGGAATTGTTGGTCTGCCAAATGTAGGGAAGTCTACACTTTTTAATGCTTTAACAGAAGCTGGTGCTGATGCAGAAAACTATCCATTTTGTACTATAGACCCGAATGTTGGAGTAGTACCTGTACCGGACAAAAGATTAGATTGGCTAACAGAGAAATATCAACCAAAAAAGAAAACTCCTACAGTGATAGAATTTGTTGATATTGCTGGTCTTGTTGAAGGTGCCAGTAGAGGAGAGGGCTTGGGAAATAAATTTTTGGCTCACATTAGAGAAGTAGATGCAATTGCACAGGTTGTTCGCTGTTTTGATGATAAAAATATTACTCATGTAGATGGTAAAATCTCTCCAGATAGAGATATTGATATTATTAATACAGAGTTAATGATGGCTGATTTAGCAGCAGTCGAAAAACGTCTAGAGAAAAGCAGAAAACAGGCAAAAAGCGGAGATAAAATCTATCTTAGAGAAGAAGCTGTTTTAGAAAAACTAGTTGAAGCTTTAGAAGAAGGAAAAAACTTAAGACAGCTTAAGCTTGATGAAACAGGCAGGCGAATTATCAAAGAACTGCAGCTCTTAAGTGCAAAACCGATAATTTATTTGGCAAATGTAAATGAAGATGAAATTAATACTGAAGATAATGAGCAAATCAAAGAAGTTAAAGAACATGCTGCAAAAGATGATGCAAAAGTTGTAGAAATAAGTGCTAAAATTGAAGCAGATATTGCTGAACTAGAAGAGGACGAAAAAGATTTATTTTTAAGAGAATTAGGCTTAAAAAGTTCGGGTTTAGATAGGGTTATCAAAGCAAGTTATCAGCTGCTTAATTTAATTACCTTTTTAACTGCAGGAGAACCGGAATGCAGGGCCTGGACTGTAAAAAAAGGATCAACTGCTCCAGAAGCAGCCGGCAAAATCCACAGTGATATGCAGAAAGGTTTTATCAGAGCAGAAATAGTCAGTTTTGATGATCTTAAAAGAGTAGGCTCTTTAGCACAAGCAAGAGAAGAAGGGCTTTTAAGATTAGAAGGTAAAGATTATATAATTAAAGATGGAGATGTTTGTCACTTCAGGTTTAATGTTTGATTTTTTAAACAAGTTTTTTCATTATATCAAAATATTTCTTATATATAATAAAAGATATGATTTTCAATAACTAAAATATAATAAGAAACAGGTGGTAATAAGATGATTTTTGAGATTTTTAAAAATTTGTCTCCAGTTATGCAGGCATTATTAGCAACATTATTCACCTGGTTTGTAACAGGACTTGGAGCTGCTGTAGTTTTCTTTTTTAAGGATGTAAATCGAAAAGTTTTAGATAGTATGCTGGGGTTTGCAGCTGGAGTAATGATAGCAGCAAGTTTTTGGTCTTTGTTGGCACCCGCAATCGAAGCATCTGAAAATATGGGAATCCCAGGCTGGATTCCTGCGGTAATTGGGTTCTTAGCAGGTGGTGTTTTCTTGAGAGCTGTCGATCACACCTTACCTCATATTCATCCAGCTTTGGCTAATTCCGAACCTGAGGGGATTAAAACTAATTGGCAGAGAAGTGTTTTATTAGTTTTAGCAGTTACTCTACATAATATTCCGGAAGGTTTAGCTGTCGGAATTGCATTTGGAGCTGCTGCATCAGGTATTCCATCTGCTTCTGTTACTGGAGCTATAGCACTGGCTCTAGGGATTGGGCTTCAAAATTTTCCAGAAGGAGCAGCTGTTTCTATTCCATTAAAGCGAGAAGGTTTATCTAATTGGAAAAGTTTTATGTATGGTCAATCATCAGGAATAGTTGAGCCAATGGCAGGTGTTCTGGGGGCCATGCTTGTTATGACAATGCGCCCAATACTCCCATATGCACTTTCTTTTGCAGCTGGAGCAATGATTTTTGTTGTAGGAGAAGAATTAATTCCAGAAGCTAACTCAGAAGGAAACAGCCATCTTGCAACAGGTGGATTAATGGCAGGATTTGCAGTAATGATGTTTTTAGATGTTGCTCTTGGGTAATTTCACTTTTAGCAAATAATTTCAGTTATATTGAAAAAAATATTTTATAAAGCATTTATATTTTGATAGGAGTTATAATCTGCTTGCAGAGCTCATGGACTTATTCAAAGACAATAAAATTTTAGATTAGATTTAAGCAGGACAGTTTAGTTAGTCAATTAAAGTAATCTATATAATAAAGGAGTTAGCTATGGCCAAATTTTATCCTATATTAGACCAATTGTTATTAATGGCGGTTTTGATTATACTTGGTATTTATTTAAACCGTTCCGGCAAAATAAATGAATCCGCAGAAAATAGTATAGCACAGCTGATGATTGACGTGGCTTTTCCAGCACTGATATTTACAAATATAGTAATTGATTTTGATTTTAATATGCTCCGAGAATATATAATTATTCCAATAACTTCGTTAATAATTTCTTTTATTTCACTAATGACGATTTTTTTTATAATAAAAAAGCTAAATTTTTCAAAAAAAGAAGGACAAGAGCTGGCATTTGTTACTGCGTTTAGCAATAATATTATTGTAGGTTCTCCGATATGTATCGCTTTATTTGGTGCTCAAGGTTTAATTCTAGCAATTTTATATGATTTTGGTATGCAGATAACAGTTTGGACATTTGGAGTTGGAGTTTTGAAGGGTTTTGAGAGTGGAAGAGATAATAATTACTTGAAAAATATACTATCCCCACCTATAATAGGTTTGATACTAGGAGTTTTAGTTATTACATTTGGTATTAATGTTCCGGATTCAGTATTGAATATCACGGGAAGTATTTCAGATATTACTATTCCTTTGGCAATGATTTTTATTGGGCTTCAGCTTGCAAAAAGTGATTTCAAAAAAGTTTTTGCTCATAAAAAAATATATTTTGTTGCTGCTTTAAAACTTGTATTCTTTCCTCTGCTTGTATATTCAATTTTAAGTCTTTTTACACTTTCACCTATTTTAAAAGGTGTAATAACACTTTTATCTGCAATGCCGGTCTTTGCAAGTTCAGCTGTAATTTTAGAAAAATACGGATACAGCAGTCATTTCGCTTCAATGGCAATTTTTGCAACTATTATTTTTATGGTTTTCACACTGCCAGTTTTTATATATTTAGTAATTTAAATTTCAGAGGGTTTTATAATTTATTTAGTTTATAATTAATATCTTTTTAATATAATAGAGCAAATAGATGATATTTTAAATTAATAATAAAAAGAATATAAGTGAAGTAAATTATTATAAGGTGAGCAGGAAAGCTTTTTATTTTATAATCTACCCTACAAACCTTAATCAAATAAATTAACATAGAGGAATAAAACTAGAGGAGGAATTAATTTGTTTAAAAAAGTAGTAATTTTTGTAATTTTAATTGTAGTGGTGTTTGCTCCCTTAACTTCAGCAGTTGAGTATAAAGATGAGTATACATTAAGCTATAATGTTGGTCCTAATTTTCCTTGGGGTATAGGTGCAAGATACTTTTCTGATCTTGTTAGGGAAAGAACAAACGAAAGAATAAATATTAAAGCTTATGGAGGTTCTAGTTTGGCTGCCGGACAGCAGACATCTGTATTTATGATGGTGCGTAATGGTTCTATAGATATGGCTTTAGAGTCAACAATTAATTGGTCACCACAGATTAAAGAACTTAATTTATTTACTCTGCCATTTTTCTTTAATAATTATGAGGAAGTAGATGCAGTAGAAAATGGTGAAGCAGGTCAGTATATGCTTGATAAGATTGAAAGATTTGGTATAGTTCCAATCGGCTGGGGAGAAAATGGGTTTAGGCAAATAACTAATAATAAGAGGGCAATTCACTCTCCTGAAGATTTATCTGATTTAAAGTATAGAGTAGTGGGAAGCAAGATATTTATTGAAATTTTTCAAGAGTTGGGTTCTAATCCTTTAACTATGAATTGGGGAGAAGCAACTACAGGTTTCCAGCAGGGAACTGTAGATGGTCAGGAAAATCCTGTTAATAGTGTTTTAATTCCTTTAAAGATCAGTGAATTTCATGAATATATGACAGTTTGGGATTATGTTATAGATCCACTACTTATTGGAATAAATGCAGATGTTTTTAACAGCTGGACTGAAGAAGACCAAGAAATAGTCAAAACTGCAGCAAAAGAAGCGCTTACTTTTGAGAAAATGCTGGTAAGATATGAGCTTGATGATGGTACTGCTAAAGAATATATAGATGAAATGATCACTTCTGGTAGAGACCTTGGTTATGCTGAAGACTTTCTTGCTTCCTGGGAACTCGAAGATGGAAGTAATCATCCATATAAATATTTAGAAGAACAAGGTATGAAGATCAATATACTTACAGCTGAAGAAAAAGCAGAATTTAAAGCGCAAACTCGAGGAGTATATGACAAATGGAAAGATATAATTGGTCAGAATATAGTTGACAAGGCAGAATCTGATATAGAAACAGCTGAATAATTAATTAAGCTTGGAGGAGAGCTTCTAACTCTCCTCTAATTATTTTCAAGTGGGGTGAATTTTATGAATTTTAATTGGAAAAAATTCTTAAATAATTTTGAAGAATATTTAGCAGGCATACTACTTCTGCTGATGGTTACAATAGCTTTTATAAATGTTGTGTCTAGATTCACCTTCAAATTCTCAATCTCTTACATAGAAGAGCTGGAAGTTTATCTTTATGTCTGGCTTGTCATGCTTGGCACTGCAATTGCATTTAAAAGATGGTCACATCTCTGTGTCTCACTTGTCGTAGATAAAATGCCGCCAGGTTGGAGAAAATATATTAAAATCTTTGTAACACTCTTATCTATAGGATTTTTTGCTGTAATTTTTAAATCTAGTATAAACCAGATTCAGGATGAAATTTTAATGCAGGTAACCACAACCTCTATGGGAGTTCCAAAATGGTGGTATACAATTGGATTACCAATAGGAAGTGGGCTCATTATTATCAGGCTTCTGCAGCGGTTATTTAAAAGGAGTAGTGGGGAATAATGGACATAAGTATTTGGATTATTTTAATATTTGTTTTTCTTTTAATAATTAGGACCCCGATTGCAGTATCTTTAGGTCTGACAGCTGTTTTTGGAGCTCTTCTAACAGGAAGAGGATTAAACATGGTTTCATACACAATTTTTGGTGGAATAGCAAAGTTTCCACTTTTGGCTATACCATTTTTCATAATGGCAGGGGTTATTATGCAGAAGGCAAAAATGGCTGGTAAGATCATAGAATTTGTTAGACTGCTTGTTGGCCCAATCCCTGGTGGATTGGCCATTGCTACAGTCATAGTAGCAGCATTTTGGGGAGCAGTATCTGGTTCTGGACCAGCAACTGTGGCTGCATTAGGAGTTATTTTGATTCCAGGTATGGTTAAGTCTGGTTATGACAAAGATTTTGCAGCAGCTGTAACTTCTGTAAGCAGTGGTTTGGCAATAGTTATTCCACCCAGTATTGCATTTATTGTTTACGGTATGATTGCAAATGTATCTATCGGTACTTTATTTGCTGCAGGTATTGTACCTGGTATTATAATGGCGGCAGCATTAAGTATTACCGTTTACATAATTTCTAAAAAAAGAGGATATCAAGGTGAAGAGTGGCAGGGTACTGCAGAAATATTCCAGGCTTTTAAAGATGCATTTTGGGGGTTTTTAACACCAGTAATAATTTTAGGAGGTATTTATGGAGGGATTTTTACCCCAACAGAAGCTGCAGCAGTAGCAGTTTTTTATGGTTTATTTGTAGGTGTTTTTATTTATAAAACTATTGATTTCAAAACACTTTTTAAAATATGTGTTGATACAGCTGCAACAACAGCTACAGTAATGCTTGTTGTTACATCTGCAGGACTATTTTCTTGGATTGCTACAAATGTTGGTTTAATAGAAAAAGCTTCAAGTTATATTTTGAATCTTTCAGAGAATCCAGTTATTATACTTCTATTTATTAATTTAATAATTTTATTTTCCGGTATGGTAATAGATGCGATTTCTATTTATTACGTTTTTCTGCCAATACTTTTACCTATAATAGCAGAAATGGGTTGGGATCCTGTTTGGTTTGGTGTAATTATGACTGTTAACCTTGCTGTTGGCCAGGTAACGCCACCTGTAGCAGTGAATTTATATGTGGGGTCAAATATTGCAGGAATCTCAATAGAAAAATTAGCAAAACAAGCTGTACCTTTGATTATAACTGCAGTTTTAGTTCTTTTACTACTTATGTACCTGCCTGAAATTACATTATTTTTCCCAAGAGTTTTTGGTATGCTTTAAATATTCATTTTAATATTATAATTATAACTTTTCAAGTTTTTGTATCCAAGCTGATTTATATTTAAAGGATAAAATCAGAGGGGAAGAAAATAAATTAAACTTGCATATTCTTAGTAGAAGTGCTATAATTTAGATTGGTTAAAAATCCATGCTCTGCAGAGAGCAGGGCCATTAGTCCACATGGAGGAGGTGAAAGATTTATGGAAGAAAGAGTAAGAGGATATGAGACAACTTTTGTACTTAAACCAGATCTTGAAGATGAAGAAAAACAGAGTATTCTTCAGCGTGTAAAAGATACTATTGATGATCATGATGGAAAAATCACAGATGTTGATGCTTGGGGTAAAAGACAGTTAGCTTATGAAATTAAAGATTACCGTTCAGGCGATTACACTATCTTAGAGTTTGATGCAAGAACATCTGTAGTAAAAGAACTTGAGAGGATTTTCAAGATTATGGATGGAGTAATTCGTTATTTGGTAGTTAGACAGAATTATTAATAATATATAGGTGGTGAATAACTTTGCTAAATAGAATAGTTTTAATCGGCCGCCTGACAAGAGATCCTGAACTCCGTTATACCAGCAATGGAACTCCAGTTTGTAATTTTACACTTGCTGTAGAAAGAAATTACACAAATCGGCAGGGAGAAAGAGATGTTGATTTTATCAAAATAGTAACCTGGCGGGGTCTGGCGGAAAATTGTGCTCGTCATCTTGGAAAAGGGAGACTGGTCGGAGTTGATGGATCACTGCACATTCGAAAAAGTGAAAATAATAACCGAACTTATATAAATCCAGAAGTCACAGCAGATAATGTTAGGTTCCTTGATTTTGGGAAAAACCAGAGTAGTGCAAAGCCGCAAAATAATAATTCGCAAAATCAAAAAAACAAGCAGAAAGAAAATAAATCTGATAAACAGGATGATTTTGATGCTCAGTTTGATGATAACTTTGATGCTGATGATTTTGATGTACCATTTTGAAAAGGAGGTAAATTGTAATGCCTAGAGGAAGAAATAAATCATGCCATTTTTGTGGTAATGATAAAGAAATAGATTATAAAGATCTCAGAACTTTAAATAGATATTTAACTGACCGTGGAAAGATTATGCCGCGCAGAGTTACTGGTAATTGTTCCAAACATCAGAAAGAAATTACTAAAGCAGTAAAAAGAGCAAGAGCCGTTGCTTTACTGCCTTATGTAAAAGAATAAGTAATTAATTAGGGAGGCAAATCTGCAGCAATGATCTTGCCTCCTTTATTTAATAGTGTTCTAAAACATTCAAATTTTATTTTTAGCCGGCAGAAGAGGTGATAAGCTAAATGAATATTAAAGAGTATAAAGATAGTTTTAGAACTTTAATGTACATAATTATATTAACTGCTTTAAATTATATTTTTCCATTTCTATCGATGATAGTAATGTTTCTCTGGCCGGTACCAATAGTTTATCTGGTTCAAAAAGAAGAAAGCAGTAGAGTTATTGCTGTTATTGCAGCTGCAGCAGTAATAAATGGATTTTTCTTTGGGGCTGTAATGGGTTTAATAACCGTTATTGGATTCGGTTTAGTAGGATTTATAATTGGTAATATAATTAAAGAGGGTTTTTCACCATTAAAAACTTTAATTGCTGCTGTTTTATCTGTTATTATTTCCCAGGCTCTTGTAGTTTATGTATCAGGTACAATAATGGATTTAAATTATCAACTTTTAATTGAAGAAGCAATAAGAAGTTTAGGTGGAGAATTAAATGGTGAAACTGTAGAACAGTTAATTATGCCGCAGCTGCAGCTGATTAGATTGATGTTTCCTGCATTACTCGGTATATCGGCTACAATTACAGCTATTTTTAATTATTATATTTCTGCCTGGTATTTAAGACGTAGAGGCTTAAATATTGAGATATATAAACCTTTTAAGCGATGGTATCTACCCAGATGGGCGATATCAATTTTGATAGTAATTTCTCTATTATTGAGATCAAATACAATTTTTTTAAATACAAATATCTACTTATTTTTCCTTGGTTTTCTGCAGGGCTTTTCAGTGCTGCTGTATTATCTATCTACAAAAAGCAGTTCTTTTTTATTGAAAGCATTTGTAGTATTTTTAATTTTTTTATTTCCACCAGTTCCCATAGTTTTAATTTTATTGGGACTTTTGGATATGTGGTTTAACTTTAGAAAACAGGATGAACAGCCAGGATAATAATCCTTATGAAGGAGGCAATAAATTATGAAAGTGATTTTAACAGAAGATGTCAAGAAACTAGGTTCTAAAGGTGATGTTGTTGATGTAGCTGATGGTTATGCAAGAAATTATTTATTTCCAAGAGGTATGGCAGCAGAAGCTACAAAAGGTAAAATGAAAGAAATAAAAGAAAAAGAAGCTAAGAAAAAAAGAATGAAATCTGAAAAAAAAGAAGAAGCAGAAAAATTGAAATCAAAAATAGAATCTGAAAAATTTGTACTTAAAGTTAAAGCTGGAGAACAGGGCAGATTATTTGGCTCAGTTAATACAAAAGATATTGCTGAAGCTGCTGCAGAAAAAGGCTATGATATTGACAAACGAAAGATTGAATTAAATGATTCAATAAAAAATCTTGGTATGCATAATGTCGGTGTTAAGCTCTATGATGATATAACAGCTGAACTTAAAATTGATGTACAAGAAAAATAAATATTAGTTATTTTTAAAGCCCCGGCTGCTATTATAATCATTGAGTCTGGGGCTTTTATTTTTATAATTCACATTAATTGAATAATTTAAAAGATTTATTAGAGCATTTGCTAAATATTATTTTGGGGATAATATTTAGCTGTTTAAACTTTAGAATCAGTTAATTGGGGGGATATATTTATGTCAGGGATTTATGCCGTTTTAGAACAGCTTTTATTAATGGCTGTTTTAATTACATTAGGCTATTATTTGAGCAGATCAGGTAAATTGAATAAAGCCACAGAAAAAGGAATAGCAGAGCTAACTATTGATATTGCTTTTCCTGCACTTGTATTTACCAATATCATTCAGGAATTTGATCTTGAAATGTTAAAGGAATATCTTACTGTACCTCTATCTTCTTCAATAATTACAGCAGCTTCTATTTTTTTTATTCTAGCTCTGACATCACTATTGAAGTATCCAGAGCATAAAAGAAAAGAATTTTCTTTTGTAACTTCTTTTAGCAATAATATTTTTGTTGGAGCACCCATCTGTATGGCCTTTTTTGGAACTCAGGGATTAATTTTAGCTATATTTTATGATTTTGGTATGCATATAATTTTATGGACTTTAGGAATTTGGCTGCTCAATGATAAAAATACTAAAGAAAAAAGTAATTTTTTTGCAAACTTATTTTCACCACCTATTGTTGGACTTCTTTCTGGTATAATTGTTGTATTACTGGGTATAGAAATTCCAGGAATAATAACAAATATAACCTCGAGCATTGGTAGTATAACTGTCCCATTGGCCATGATTTTTATTGGTTTACAGCTTGCAAAAAGTCGTTTTAAAACAATAGCAGGCAAGAAAGAGATATATATGCTCTCTTCTCTGCGTCTTCTAATTTTCCCACTTTTAGTTTATTCTGTTATGTATTTTTTGCCATTATCACCAGTTTTAAAAGGGGTAATCACTTTAGAGGCAGCAATGCCTGTTTTTGCTAGCTCACCAGTTATTATGCGTAAATATGGATATACAAGCAGTTTGGCATCAGAGATTATATTTGCAACAATAATTTTTATGGTTTTCACAATCCCGCTTTTTGTATACCTTATTATCTGAAGTTAAGATTTCTATAAAAGTTTAGTCTAGATAGATTTTTTGCACTTTTATATAAAATAGATCAAAAATTACAGCTTCCAGAAGGGAGCTGTTTTTTTCTTGACAAAAATTCAATAATAGATTATAATGTGACTAATAAGTCATATGACCTTTAAGTCATATTATATCTGAAAATTATAAATACAAAAAACATTTAAGAGCAGAGAAGGTGAAAAGATGCCAAAACAGACATTTTTCAATTTAGCAGAAGAAAAACAGCAGAGGGTTATTGCTGCCGGCAAAAAAGAGTTTGCCGCTCATCCTTATTCAAAAACAAGTATTAATAGAATTATTGAGAAGGCAGATATTTCTAAAGGCAGTTTTTATCAATACTTTGATAATAAAAAGGATCTATATAAATATATTATTGAAAAGGCCTCAGAAGAAAAGATGAAATTTTTGAATCAAAAAATAAAGGATTATCGAGAGTTAACATTTTTTGAGCTGCTGAGAGAATTATTTGTTGCTGGTATTCAGTTTAAAAATGCTTACCCAGAATTCTCTGAGATTGGAGATCGATTTTTAGCAGGAAGAAATGAGGCTCTCAAAGAAGAAATTTATTCAGAGAGCAAACCTAAAAGCAATGAATTTTTTGTAAAAATCATTCGAGAAGGTATAGCAAAAGGAGAATTAGATCCTGACATTGATATAAAATTCACAGCTTATATGTTAACAGATTTTTCCATAAGTATTGTTAGTTATTTTTTTGAAAATCATAATCCAGAAGATCTAGAAGAAATAATGAATTATGTGGATAAAATGCTTTATATAATGAAAAATGGTATTTCCAGGGGGGAAAATAATGGCTTTAGTTAAATTAGTTGGACTAAAGAAGACTTATCAGCAGGGAAAAATTGCAGTACCTGCACTGAGGGGAATCGATATGGAAATAGAGTCAGGAGAGTTCACCACAATTTTTGGGCCATCTGGTTCTGGAAAAACAACTCTTTTGAATATGATCGGGTGTCTTGATAAATCTACAGCCGGGGAGATAATTTTTGACGGCCATTCTATTAATAATTTAAACAATAAAGAACTCGCAGAAATTAGAAGACACAACCTGGGATTTATTTTTCAGAGTTATAATTTGATTCCAGTACTGACTGCTTTTGAAAATGTCGAGTTTGCAATTAGATTAATTGATAAACACAGCAAAAAAGAAAGAAGAGAAAAGGTAATGAGCCTGCTTGAGGAGGTTGGATTAGGTGACTTAGCTTCTCGAAGACCAAATGAACTTTCTGGAGGACAAAAACAGCGGGTTGCAGTAGCTCGAGCTTTGATTAAAGAACCGAAGCTTGTTCTGGCAGATGAACCAACTGCAAATCTTGACTCTGAAACAAGTCAGGAAGTGCTGGAAATAATGCAGAAAATGAATAAAGAGTTAAATACTACTTTTATATTTTCTACTCATGACCCTCAGGTAATGGAATATGCCAATCGTTTAATAGAAATAAAAGATGGTATGATAAGCAGAGAGCAGAGGAGGGATTAGTATGTTTCTCTTCCGTATGGCCTTGAAAAACTTAAACAGACACAGGCGGAGAACCTTTATTACAGCACTGATAATAGCTTTTGCGATTTTAATATATATTTTAACAGAGGGTTTAATGTTAGGTATGACCGAGATGTCATTTTCTAATATAATAAACTTAGAAAGTGGACATCTTCAGGTAGCTAATCAAAATTACTGGGATGAACGGAAAGAACTTCCTCTTAAAAACTTAATCGAGCCATCAGAAGAAATAGAAAGAAAAATAGAAGCTCTCTCAGGACTTCAAGCATATACTAAAAGGTTAAATTTTTCTGTAAATCTCAATAATGGTATTGATGAACTGCCAGTTAAAGGAGTCGGTATTAATCCAGAGCAGGATGGAGCAGTATTTGAGCTGCAGAAACACTTGGTTGAAGGTAGAATGCCGCAGGCAGAGAGCAGCGAGATTATTATGGGGGCAAAGCTTGCAGAGTTGATGGATTTTGAGCTCGGTGATTATGCAGTAATGCTGATCAGAACTCCAGATAAAACATTTAATACTATAGATGGTGAGATAGTCGGTTTATTTAATACACCACACCCATCTCTTAATGAAAATAATGTATTTATACCGCTTACAACTGCACAGTCAAGACTGGATATAGATAATCAGATAACAAACTATGTTTTGAGAATGGAAAGTCAGGACAGTGGACTTACAGCAGCAGAAGAACTAGATAGAAATTTAGAAGCTCCACTTGCTGCATATTCCTGGAAGGATACAGCAGAAAGTCTTGTTACAATGATCGAGATGCAGACTATTGAAACTCAGGTCATTCTGGCGATTATCTTAACTCTGGCTGCTGTGGGAATTATTAATACAATAATTCTAGCCGCACTGGAGCGAATGGAAGAACTTGGTATGATGAAAGCTTTGGGCCTGCACGAAAGAGAAATCGTATATATATTTATGGGAGAAGCAGCAGGTATCGGATTCATCGGTGGTGTAATGGGAATTATTTTAGGTGTTGTTGGATTGTTTATTTTTAATTATTACGGATTGGATATTTCAGCATTTACAGGTGGGGGAGATGTCACATATGGTTTCCCAATAAGTGGAACTGTTTATGCTGGCTGGGAACTTTCTTCATTTATATTTGTATTTGTATATGGAATGGTAGTTTCTATACTGGCAAGTTTTTTCCCAGCTTTTTGGGCCGCCCGTAAAGATCCTGTAAAGGCAATCTATCACCGCTAAGGAGGCTGAAAAATGAAACTTTTAATTAATATAGCTTTTAAAAATTTATTCAGGAATAAACTGAGAACAGGAGTTTCTATTTTAGCTGTTGCCTTTGCAGTTATGGTTATAGTTTTTACCAGAGGCTTATTAGATGGAATGGTAGATTCAACCTATTCTCTTTATATTCATTATGATACAGGTCATATTAAAATTATTGATGAAGAATATCAGCAAAAACAGAAACTGCTTTCTTTAAATTATACTGTAAATGGACTCGAAAACAAGGGCTTAACTGAAATGCAGGAAGATCTTGCAGCCTTAGATGGTATAGAAATGGTAGTACCTCGTTTAAAATTCGGCTCTGCAGTGAGCACTGAGGAAGAACTGGTTAAGATGCTGAGCTGGGGAGTGGACGGGGAAAAAGAATTAGCTTTCACAAATATTGAACGAGAAATCAGTGAAGGAAGAATGGTGGAATCAGGGAAAAGAGAGATTTTGATGGGTTCAGAGCTCTTAAATAAAATTGATAAAAATGTTGGAGAAAGAGTGACAATGGTTTATACAACAGCTTTTAGCTCTTTTCAAGGTGCAACTTTTGATATAGTTGGTAAAATTGAAAGTAATTTACCTCTTCTAAATGAAGATGTAGTTTTTATGCCTCTTGATACCGCCCAGGAACTGCTTTATCTTGATGATGAAGTAACGGAGCTGCTGCTTGTGACAGAAGATAGAAATTTAACAGCAAATTACCTACCTCAGCTTAAAAATTATTTAAATCAAAATGGAGGTAATCAATATCTGGTTCAGACCTGGAGAGAAGGTAGTTCATTTATTCAACTGCTGGAGATGTCTGAGGTTATCTATAATTTTATTTATGTTTTTCTTGTACTGCTTGCTTCAATTGTTGTAATTAACACCATGGTAATGATTGTCAAAGAAAGAACACAGGAGATAGGTATGATGAGTGCTCTTGGGCTCAAGGGAAGTGAGATTCTAAGACTATTTATGCTCGAAGGTTCGGCAATTGCTGTGATTGGAAGTTTTACAGGAGCAATTGCTGGTGGGATACTGACATATTATCTATCAGGCGTAGGATTTGATTATAGTGCTGCCTTTCAAGACATAGATGTTCTGATGAATCCAATAATTTATCCGACATTTAAATTTGAGCATATGCTAATGGCATTTTTGCTTGGTGTATTTGTGACTGCACTTACATCAATAATTCCCGCGAGGAGAGCAGCTAAATTAAATCCAACAGAGGCTTTAAGAGAAATATAGTAAATATCTGCGTATAATCTAATTATTTTTTGACAGCTAAAGAAAGGAGCAGCAATATGAAATTAAGAGCAAATAAGATTTTAAATTTAACATTTTTTATCATTATAATTACAGTGGTATTATTCAGCCAGCAGATAAGTGCAGGAGAACAGCTTGGAGCTGAGGAAATAATAAACCGCAGAGATGATAATGAATATATAATCACAGCTTATTCGGAAGCACAAATGATCATCAAAAGTGGGGGACGGACACAGGTTAAAGAAATGCGTGCCTGGCAGGATCAAAGCAATAGTCTTGCAGAATTTACAAATCCTCGTGATCGCGGTACAAAGTTTTTAAAAAGAGATGATGATATCTGGATGTTTTTCCCTGAAGCTGAAGATTTAGTTAAGATATCAGGTCATATGCTTGAACAGGGTATGATGGGAAGTGATTTTTCTTATCAGGATATTTTAGAATCTGACAAATTAACCGACCTATATGACTTTGAACTTCTGGGAGAGGTAGAATATCAGGGCCGTCCTGCCTATAAATTAGAAGGTGTTAAAGTACCCGGCAAAGAGGTCAGCTATTATAGACGGATTGTCTGGATTGATAAAGAGAGATTTGTAGGACTTCGAGAAGAATTATATGCAGAAAGCGGAAGACTTCTTAAAGAAGCTGAGGTATTAGAGGTTGAAGAAATTGACGGTCGCTGGTATCCTGTCCACACTGTAATGGAGAATAAACTTCGGGAAAACACTAGTACAGAATTTGTAGTAAAAGAAATAGATTTCAATATTGAGATAGATGACAGCATGTTCACATTAGAAAGACTGCGCTGAAGATTGCTTAAGGTGGGTAAGGCATTTAGATCAAGGAGGGTTAATCTGTGAAGATTTTGCAGATAAATCATAATACAAAAAAATTAATTAGAATATTTGCTGCAGTAGTATTGGTAGTTAGCTTATTTAATATCTCTTCAGCTTCAGCTGTTGATTTAGGGGGTAAGGCTTCACTAATAAATAATTTGAGTTACTCTGATTCCAAACTTGATGGAGAACTGGCAGCAGAGCTGGAGCTTGAATGGTATCTGCCCTATGATTTTCCACTTGATATTCAAAATAGAATGGTTATCACAGCTGAAGGCTCAAATTTAGAAACCTGGTTTAAAAAATTATATCTAAGGCAGAAAATTGGACCTTTGACAGCAAAAATTGGCAGACAGCCAGTTTCCTGGTCTTATGGGGCTTTAATTAATCCTGTTGACTACAGCCTGGGAGCAGAAAATTTAGATGAGGAAAGCAGAGCTAAATTTGTTGATGGGGTAGAACTCTATTATCCTATCAACTGGGGAACAGGCATAACTTTTCTCAGCACTGATATCGAAGGAGAAAAAAACCACAAGTGGTCATTAAGGGGTAGAACTACTTATGCAGGTTATGATTTAACTGCAAATTATATCAGAACCCCTAACTCTGGAAGTGGAGGGAATCTTGATCGTTATGGATTAACAGCCAAAGGAGATCTTGGCCCCATTGGTATTTATGGAGCTTATGGATTTTGGGAAAACAGAACGATTAATTATGACATTTATCAAATTGGAGCAGATTACAGCTATCATTTTTTAAGGGGAAGCCAGCTCTATCTTCAGGGAGAATATATTTTAATTGATGGAGCAGAAGCAGATAAAGGATTTGATTTTTTTGATGTTATCCAAAATCAAAATCAACCCGAGACTGGAGAACAGAATGCTGCATCAGATAAGATGGAATTTATCAATACAAATATCAGTTATGAGATAGATGAGTTTTCCTCGATTGGCTTAATGACGGTAACTTATCTTGGAGATGGCAGTACACTGTTCATTCCAGTATATAATTATTTATTTAGCAGTAATTTAGAGCTTGAAATTCGTGTGACAGCTGCTGCTGATAATAATAAGGTATTAGGTGGTGATGCAGAGACTTTAGAATTTAAGTTAAGCCGCACTTTTTAAAAAGTACAGCTTAACAAATAAAATTATTATTTATCATATTTATATTTATAAATCTTTTTTGTAAGATAAAAAATTAGTGGAATTAATAAAATAAGAAATAAAACAGGAATTAAACCAATGGAAGTGCCTGGCACGAGCGGCATTGAGGTATTATATCCCCAGCGTCCTGTATGTAGAGCATGTGCTTCAAAATAAAAGGCCAACAGGGTAGAATAAAGAAGATGAATTACTATATCTTTGCGCTCCCATTTATTTAAAAACCAGTTACTTCTTTTATTAACAAAAGCTAATAAGAAAAATAGACCAAGGGCAATAAACATATCACCTGTGAAAGCCGAAAACATTAACAGTTGATGTTCTATGAAACCCTGGCCTTCCATTGAATAAAAAATGCCGCAGATTGAGTATTCGCCAACTGCAAAGATTATTAGAGCAGTAATTATAAAAATGAAAATTAATCTTAATTTTTGTTTCAAAATGATTATCTCCTCTAGAAATTGATTTGTTTTTGTCTTATAATGTAGATATATGTTGGTACCTGGTACCAAAAATTTGTCGTAACGAAAATACAAAAGAAGGTGAAAAGATGAAAAAAATTTATCGTTCAAAATCTGACAGAAAAATTGGTGGAGTTTGTGGAGGCCTGGCCGAATATTTTAGTGTTGATTCTACTCTGATTCGTCTGGCTGCAATTGTTCTTATCTTTGCTTCAGGTGCAGGCGTGATTGCATATATCGCAGCCTGGGCCATCATTCCAGAAAGGCCAGATCATGTTGATGTAAGTTATGAAGCAAAATCCGAACCTTACAGAGAAGAAAAGACGAGCAGCTCTGAATCAGAGGACAAAAAAAATACAGCTGCTGATCAAGAATCAGCAGATGACAAGTATCATGATATCTAAATTTAATGAAATATTTTGTCTAACTTTGTTGGTACCTGGTACCTACAAATTTCGAGCCTAAAGAGTTCCGGGGAAAATATTCCTCAGCTCGGTTTTAAATTCATCAGGTGCATAACTCTGGTAGTTTTCTATCAGATCAAGCACCTGATTTAGCTGTTCTTCATTTATTTCTCCTTTTTTGTAAAGGTTGCGGTAAGAGTTAGCAAATGACAGGATTAGTTTTAGATCAAGACTGCTGCTGCAATCAGCCATTTGGCATCGTTCCTTCCAGTGATAGATTTTCGGGATCAACAAAGCGGATAAAGTCTTCTTCAAAGTAAAGCTTTATTGAGCCTGTCTGTCCTGTACGCTGTTTAGCAATAATTACATCTGTGTCATTTTCGGTTCCCTCAGCTTCTGCTTCTTCCCTTGCTTTGGCAGAAGTGTGGGCATGGCGGTAGAGAAAGATAACACCATCGGCAACTTCCTCGATATTACCCGAATCTCT
This sequence comes from Halanaerobium sp., assembly GCA_018399955.1. Lineage (GTDB taxonomy): Bacteria > Bacillota > Halanaerobiia > Halanaerobiales > Halanaerobiaceae > Halanaerobium. The sequence continues at coordinate 43,261 of JAGYNO010000006.1, forward strand.
CAAGTCAGAGAGAACAGGTCTTTTATCTGTTCTGCTGGTAAAGCTTCTGCTTATCTGTGAGATAAGAATAATCGGTATATTTAGTTCAGATGCAAGGTTTCTAAGCTGGAGTACTATCTGACCTACTGCTCTTGCGGTATTTTGCGCATGTTCTTCAGGAAGCTGAATCATCTGCAGATAATCAACTACAGCCAGGTCCAGTCCATCCATCTGAGCCTTAAATTTTCTCAGTCTGGCCCTGATTTGCGCTGTGTTAAGTCCTCTCTCATCAGATACCATAAGTGGAAGTTCATGCAGATTATCCAGAGCTTTAGAGATTCGCTTGTCTTCGCGGTCATCTGTTTCCCCTTGAGTATATTTCCAGCCATTTACCTGAGATTCCTGAATTATCATTCTGTCAATCACCTCTGATGCATCCATTTCAAGTGAAATCATAGCTACTTTCGCATTTCTCTTCAGGACATTTTTTGCAATGTTGATTGCAAAAGCTGTTTTTCCCATCGATGTAGAAGCAGCAATAACATTGAGGTGGCCTCTTTTAAAGCCGCCGATTAGATTATCAAGAGATATAAAACCACTTCTTAAACCTACATCAGCTTTTTTATGTTTGCGGTCCATATAATTAGAAAAAGATTTCATTAAAGCTTCTTCCATATTATAAATATGTTTCTGCAGATCATCACTCTCACTTGTAGCCTTAAAAATTATTTCTTGAGCTCTAGCCTGATAATCATCTATGGAAAGGTCCTCAAGATCTGTCAGATCATGAATTTTATTTGATGCTCTTTTTAAAAGTGAGCGCTGATAATCTTTTTTTATCAAATCAATTGTTGGTTTAAGCTCGTCAACTGTATTGAAACCAGAAGTAAGTCTATCAATTATTTCTTCAGGTTTTGCAACTGCATTCTGTCCCTGTAAATCAATCAATAACTTTGTACGAGAAATTTTATTATTCTGCTGATACTGTTTTAAAAGTAGATCGTAAATTATCTGTGCCTGGGGATCCAAAAAATGCTTTACCCCAAGCACATCGGCAGCTTCGTCAATTTTATCGGGGAATTGGAGTAGGATGCCCAGCAGTTGATATTCTTTTTTGCTAAAACGGTCTTCTTTAGGTTGAATTGTTTTAATTTCAGCTGACATTTGTTAGGCCTCCTGTTGTTCTTCTATTTTTTTAATCCTTACATTACCTTCGAGTGTAACATATTTGTTCATTTCTAATAAGCGCTGAAAAATTCTCTCACCCATAATTGGAAATCTATCTTTAAGATTCTGTATCGAATAATTTGTTGTGAGAATAATCGGCTTTTCTTCTCTATATCTTTTATCAATAATCTGATAAAGAGTAGAAGCGGCAAATTCAGTTGCCTTCTCAGTTCCAAGATCATCAATTAAAAGTACAGGAATATTCTGGACTGTACTTAAAATCTGCTTTTCATCACTCTCGGGATTGGCCTGATTATAGCTGCTTCTTATCTTCTGAAGCAGATCAGAATAAACTATATAGCGGAAATGAATCCCCTTATCTATCAGTGCATTTGCCATACATCCCAGCAAATAAGATTTACCACTACCGATCGGTCCCTCAATAATAAGGCCTCTGCTGTGCTGGTCAAGATTTAATTTCTGCACAAATGAAGAAGCCATACTGTAAATTTTTTGAGCATTTTCGAGGTAGTTTTTACCGCTGTCGGTGAGCTTATCTGTTTCATAATAATTAAAATTGGCTCTGCTGAAAGATGCTTTCTGCAGATGCAGCGGTAAATTTCCGTTTTTCTGTTTTTTCTTTCTTAAATCATTTTTAGCACAGCTGCAGACCAAATATTGGCCATTTTTATAGATTCGGCCCGTATCATGGCACTTATCGCAGTCCCATTCAGGTTCTTTATAATCTTGATCAATATTATATTTATTAAGAAGTTCTTGATAGTGTTTTTCCAGTGTGTCTATTTCTTTTTTCAGCTCATCTATATTATTTTTTTCCTTTTCACTGTGATTAAAAATTCCAACTTTTAGCATAGAATATTCGCGTTTGAGGGAATTAAGGTAATTATATGCCTGTTTAACATCAGGATATTTGCTGTGGATTTGCTCAATTCTTTTTTCTGCTTCCAGGTATTTTTCTCTTTCTTTTCCTTTATATTTTTCTGCCCTAAAATCAAAAGGCATGCTGTTTCCCCCTTTTATTCTTTATATTTATCAAAATCAATAAAAAAATCTTTCCACTTATAATCTTCAACATCATCTTTAGAATTCCTATTTTTATTTTGAGATTTTTTCTTATTACTCTTTTTCTTTTTATCATTTTTCTGGCTGCTATTAGCTGTTTTTTTGGCTTCATTTTTATCCCTACTGTCGGCCTCTGCTGCTTTGTTGTCCATTTCTTTCTGCAGCCAGCGTTTAAAATCACCAAGATTGTTGATCCCGATTTCTTTAATTGGATTAATAAAGTTATCTTCTACATATTTTAAAGACGGCTGTCCATCTCTTTTCCTGCGTACAGCTTCTCTAATGGCAGCAAGTGCGAGTTCTTTACTTAAAGCCTGTTCTCCTGTAATCCAGCTCTGAAAAGTCTTAAGCTGGGCAGTATTTGAAGAAAAAGAATTTATGCCGTAAGCCTGGGCCAGCTCTCTCGTCTCACGGTGCAGCTTATCCTGCTGCTGAAGTTTTTCGTAAGTAGTGATATCTTCCTCATACCAGCTCTCAACTATTGCCCTTAGATAAGCAAATGAACCATTAAGATAATCACCACCACCCTGCCTCTCAAGCCATTTATTCACCCTGCGGACAAGTTCTTTGAGCATTTTTAATTCAAAATCTTGAAGCCAGCCCTTTATCTCTTCTCGCCGATGGATATTTTTCTGTGATGGAGGCAGAAAAGATATTAGAGCAGCTGCAATTTCCTTTTTAGAAACAATATTAGTTTGAATAACCTGTCTCCTCAGCTCAGCACCGGATAATTTTTCCTCTATTTGAGAATCGCTCTTCTCTTTAAATTTATTATTAAATAAATGTTTAAGCTCTAATTGATAGCTTAAAAGATGAGAGGTTTTTTGCTGCCTATTTGATAGGATTGATTTATCACTTAAAGATTTAAGAATATCCTTTAACTCCTTAATATCAATCCCCAGAGCTGCTGCTGCAAGAGGGAGCTTTATTTTGATTAGCTTTTCTTTACGGCGGTGAGTTAACAAATAGAGAAGCAGTTTTACTTCATTTCCAGAAAACTGCCTTAAAAATCCTTTATCAATAATAGTATCAGAGATACTTAAAATCTGTCTGCTTTCTTTTTCTGTAAAATCTAACTCTTCTTTATAAAAATTATGTTCCATAATACCACCTGCATAACTTTGTATTTTTAAATTACTTATTATCATTATATCAGAAATCTGAGTTTTTTTAAGTAGAAATTTAAAAAGTGCAAATAAAATTAAAAATTTATCTCCCGCTAAATTATGGTAAATAGTAGATTCTAATCCTTTATATGTAAGCATTATCAGCTGTTCAGCATCGGCATTATTAGTTATTAGAAGGCCGAGATAGCAGGCCTTTTTCTTGACACCAACTACTGCATCTGCTAATATTAAACTGGAATATAAACTTTATTATTTTTAATTAAAGCCAAGTGCTTTACAAAGCCATTTTTGGCTGATTAGAGCCCATAAGGAAAGGGAGATTATGTATGTTGTCAAGATACAGCCGGACAGAGATGAAAAAAGTCTGGAGTGAAGAAAATAAGTATAAGATCTGGCTCGATATAGAAATTGCTGTTTTAAAAGCCAGAGCTGAGATAGGAGAAATACCTGCAGAAGCTGCTGAGAAAATTGAAAAAGAAGCTGAGGTAGACTTAAAGAAAATTAAGGAAATCGAAAAAAAGACACGCCATGATATGATTGCATTTATTGAGGGTATATCTGCTCCACTTGGAGAAGAATCGCGCTTTATTCATGAAGGCCTGACCTCATCGGATATTAAAGATACCGCTCGAGCTGTACAGATGAAAGAAGCCTGTGAGCTGATTCTAGCTGATCTAGAAGATTTGCATAAAGTTCTTGGCAAAAATGCTTTGGAATATAAGGATACAATTATGGTAGGCAGAACACATGGTGTCCATGCTGAACCGGTAACCTGGGGGCTTAAAGTTCTCACCTGGTATGAAGAAATTGCTCGTCAGATTAAAAGGTTTAATGACTTGATGGAGATTGCTGCAGTTGGACAGATATCTGGAGCGGTCGGAACATTTGCCTCTATCGACCCAGAAGTAGAAGAAAGAGTCTGTGCAGTGCTGGGCTTAAAAAATGCGGTGGTTACATCACAGATACTGCAGAGGGACAGGCATGCAGACTTTGTGGAGCGGCTGGCATTAACTGCTGCTTCAATAGAGAAATTTGCAACCGAAATAAGAAATCTGCAGAGAACAGATATTCTTGAGGTAGAAGAAGGATTTAGAAAAGGACAGAAAGGATCTTCTGCTATGCCTCATAAGAAAAATCCAATTGTATGTGAACGTCTGAGCGGTCTCGCCCGGGTAGTTAGGGGTAATGTAGTACCTGCCTTAGAAAATATTGCCCTCTGGCATGAAAGAGACTTAACCCATTCATCAGTTGAGAGAATTATTCTGCCTGATAGTGCAATTTTAGTAGATTATATGCTTGTAAAGTTTAAAGAAGTTATGGAAGAATTGGTTGTTAATGAGGATAATATGCAGCTCAACTTAGAAAAAACGCTTGGACTTACATTTTCTCAGAGGTTAATGCTGGCCCTTGTTGATAAGGGATTACGCAGGGAAGAAGCTTATGAGCTCGCCCAGAGAAATGCAATGAAGGCCTGGGAAAATAAAGAGGATTACAGGGAGCTGATAGCAGCTGATCAGGAGATAAGAGACTATCTGACTGAAGAAGAGCTGGACTCTATATTTGACTGGCAGGCATACTTAAAAAACATAGATAGGATATTTAAGAGAACAAATCTTTTAAAATAGCATTAAAAAGATGCACTAAAGCAAAAACTTTGTTAAAATATAAATAAGAAGAGAAATAATATAATTTTAATAAGTAATGAGCAGAGAGAAGTAAATTAAAATTTTAGTTTTTAAGTGAGGAGAGAATTTAAAAAATGGCAAATAAGATTGTAGTTGGTGCTCAATGGGGAGATGAAGGTAAGGGTAAAATTACTGACATGCTGGCAAAAACTGCTGATTTAGTTGTACGCTATGGTGGTGGTAATAATGCCGGTCATACAGTTATTGTTGATGATCTAAAGTTTGAACTGCATTTAATTCCATCGGGAATATTATATGAAGATAAAATGTCTGTACTTGGTGGTGGAGTTGTTATAGATCCCGAAGCAATGGTAGCAGAGATGGAAGGATTAAAAGAAAGAGGTATTTCACTTGATAATCTCTATATCTCAGAGACAGCACATGTTATCATGCCTTATCACAGACTTCTGGATGGCTTAGAAGAAAAACGCAAAGGAGACAGCAAAATCGGTACTACAGGTAAAGGAATTGGCCCCTGTTATACTGATAAGACCTCAAGACGAGGGATTAGAATTGCTGATTTACTCGATGAAAAGAGACTTAAAGCTAAATTAGAGCAGGCTCTAGATTTTCATAATGAAGTTCTAGAAAAAATATATGGAGAAGAAAAACTTAATGCAGAAGATATTATTGAGGAATACAGACCATACATAGAAAAAATAAAGCCTCATGTAACTAATACCTCTCTGCTTTTAAATAAAGCTTATGCTGAAGATAAGAAGATATTTTTCGAAGGTGCTCAGGGAACACTTTTAGATATAGATTATGGTACCTATCCATTTGTTACATCTTCAAATCCGACGGCAGGTGGTGTCTGCACAGGGACCGGAATGGGACCTACTACAATAGATGATGTTATTGGAGTGACAAAGGCTTATCTGACAAGAGTTGGTGAGGGACCATTTCCAACTGAATTAGATAATGAGTGGGGAGAGTTTTTGCGGGACAAAGGTCATGAATATGGAGTTACCACTGGACGACCACGCAGATGCGGCTGGCTTGATATCCCTATTTTAAAACATGCGGTAAGAGTTAACGGCCTTACAGAGATAGCGCTCACAAAAATTGATGTACTTACAGGTATTGAAGAAATAAAAGTATGTACAGCCTATAAACATGGTGATAAAATTGTAGAAGAATTCCCACCATATTTAGAAAATGAAATACCATATGAACCGGTATATGAGAGCTGGCCCGGTTGGGATGAAGATATTACGGGCTGCAGAAATTACGATGAACTACCTATTAATGCTCAAAGATATATTGAAAGAATAGAGGAGTTGGTTGGTGTTCCGGCAGAAATCATTAGTGTCGGTCCCGGCCGAAAGGAAGCAATTATAAGATAGGGAGGATCGAATTATGAAGGTAATGGTTGTCGGAGACGGCGGTAGAGAGCATGCATTAATCTGGAAACTTTTTCGCAGTGACAGAGTTGATAAAATTTATGCTGCCCCTGGAAATGATGGTATGACAAATATAGCAGAACTTGTTCCAATTGAGGCAGATGATATAGAGGCACTGGCTCGATTTGCAGAAAAAAATGATATAGGTATGACTGTTGTTGGACCAGAAGAACCTCTGGTTGCAGGCATAGTTGATTACTTTATAGAAAGAGGCCTGCCTATATTTGGTCCCAAAAAACAGGCAGCACTGCTTGAAGGAAGTAAAATATTTGCAAAAAGTATTTTAAATAAATATGATATTCCTACTGCAGAATACGAAATTTTTACAGATCCCGATACTGCTTTAAATTATTTGGAAAGTGCTGAATATCCACTTGTCATTAAAGCAGAAGGACTGGCTCAGGGTAAGGGAGTAATTGTAGCATCTAATTATGGAGATTCTCAGGATGCAGTTGCCCGAATAATGGAAGATAAGGCCTTTGGTGATGCAGGTGACCGCATTGTTGTGGAAGATTTTCTCGAAGGAGAAGAAGTTGCTGTTTTAGCTCTGACTGATGGAGAGACAATTCTGCCGCTTACAACTGCAAGAGATCACAAAGCCGTATTCGAAGGTGATGAAGGACCAAACACTGGTGGAATGGGAGCATATTCACCTTCACCTTATATTGATGCAAAGATGATGGATAGAATATGTCGAGAAATCTTACGCCCTACCCTTAAAGCACTGAAAAGTGAAGGGATTGATTATCGAGGTGTTCTTTATGTTGGTATCATATTAACAGAAAATGGACCAGCAGTAATTGATTATAATGCACGTTTTGGAGATCCAGAGTCACAGGTAATGCTTCCGCGCATGAAAGAAGACTTACTTGATCTGATAGAATATACAAATAATGTACAGCTAAGAGCATTTGATGAAATTGGATTCTATGATTTTTCTGCAGTTTGTGTAATTTTGGCTTCTGCAGGCTACCCATTAACCTTTACCACTGATTATGAGATAAAGGGTCTTGAGAAACTGAAATCTCATGATGATTTAATTATTTTTCACTCAGGCACCAAAATTAAAGATGGGAAATATTATACTAATAATGGCAGAGTGCTGGGGCTTACTGTTGTAGGTAATAGTTTATTTAATATTATCAATAAAGTCTATGAATATCTAGAAGAAGTAGAATTTGAAGATATGCATTATAGAACAGATATCGGCTTCAGTATTTCGCAAATAGCAGATACAAATTTGGAATAATCAATATTTATTTGCTTTTATCTCTAGAAGTGGTTATAATAAAGTCGATTAGATTACTAAGGTTTATTTAATATTAAATCTACCAATAAATAGATGATTTTGCTGATCATTATTATTTATTAAACAATAATTAATTCAGAATTAATCTAGTTAATCTAATCATAAAAGGAGGTAACTGCAGTGTTTGAAACTATTAAATCTGATGTCAATGCAGTTTTTGAGCGTGATCCAGCTGCTAACAATATAATCGAAGTTCTTTTATCTTACTCAGGTTTACATGTACTTTTATTCCATCGATTTTCTCACAAACTTTATCAGATGGGTATGAGAACAATCCCACGTTTGATCTCTCAGCTGGCCCGATTTTTAACCGGAATAGAAATTCATCCGGGGGCTAAAATTGGCAGAGGCTTTTTTATAGACCATGGTATGGGGGTTGTAATTGGAGAAACCACAGAGGTTGGTGATAATGTAACACTCTATCAGGGAGTAACCTTAGGTGGTACAGGTAAAGAAAAAGGCAAAAGACATCCGACGATCCATGATAATGTAGTTGTTGGAGCTGGAGCAAAGGTGCTTGGTTCTATAACAATTGGTAGTGATACAAAAATTGGTGCAGGTTCAGTGGTACTAAAAGATGTTGAGGAAAACGCTACTGTTGTTGGAGTGCCGGGAAGGGTAATAATCAGAGATGGGAAACGCGTTCATCCTCAGAAGGACTTACAGCATGGTGATCTGCCAGATCCTATTGAAGATAAGTTTAAAGAAATAGAAGAAGAACTTTTTAATTTAAAAAAAGAAGTATTAAAAAAAGATTCATTTGAAGATGCAGGTTAATATATATTTATTATGAAATCCTCTTGAAATTATTTAGCTTTAAGGGGATTTTTAGGTATTAAAAATATTAGAGTTTCTAATTTTAAAGCTGTTCTTGGCAAAAATCAATTTCTAAAATAATTTTATGATAAATATAATAACTTAAAAGAGCCCAGCAGATCCTGAGCTCTTTCTTATGTTAAATAATTTTTGCAATATATTTAAATTTCAATCAACTCATAATCTGAAGTGCCTAGACCAATTTCTTCAGCATATTCAATCTGTCTAATTCCACCATCAGTATTTGGATGTACATGTTTAAATTTGTTTTCACCTGCTTTAATTCCTCTATCAGCAAGCATGCCGGTGGCTTCTTCTGCATTATTTACTAGATCTAAAGAGGCCTGCTCAAGTGCTGTTGGATCTTTAGAGGCCAAAATTCCAATATCATTTACAATAGGTCGATCACTCCAGCCGGCACAGTCACAATCTGGCGAAACATTATTGACAAAATTAACATATGCAGTCTTATCTTTTTTATCTTTAACTATTCCATAACTAAACTCAACCTGTCTTTCTTCTACCCCTTCACTGGTTGATTCCCATTCAATAGAAATAGCTTCAGTTGGACATGTAACAACACATTCTCCACAGCCAATACATATTTCATGGTTTATGCAGCTTTCTTGCTCATTAATAGTAATACAGTCTTCAGGACAGTATTTAACACACTGCATACACTTAATACAGTGTTCTTCTTCAATTTCAGGCAGAACTGCAGAATGCATCATCTGTTTTCCAGCCCGGCTTCCCAGACCCATGCCAATATTTTTAAAAGTACCACCAAATCCAGTCAGTTCATGTCCCTTAAAGTGGGCAAGGCTGATCAAAACATCTGCTTCCATTACCTCAGCACCAACCTTTATTTTATCAAAATGATTAAGGTTAACCTCAACTTCAATGGAGTTTTTGCCTGTGAGACCATCTGCAATAATAATTGGAGCCTGAATTGTAGCATAACTAAATCCATTTGCAACTGCACTATTTAAATGATCAATAGAGTTAGCACGCTTGCCAACATAAAGGGTGTTGGCATCTGTAAGGAAAGGCTTTCCTCTCTGTTTTTTTACATCTTCTACAACCTGTTTAGTAAATATTGGGCGGATAAATGCAGTGTTTCCAGGTTCTCCAAAGTGCTGTTTTATAGCTACAAAGTCATCTTCTTCTATTATTTCATGGAAACCAGCCTTATAAAATAATTTACTTAATTTTTTAACAAGACTCTCACTATTAGTCGTCGATTTCATATTAGTCATATATACTTTTGCGGTCATGATATCCCTCCTTAATTAATAATTTGCTATATTTAATTATATCAGATTCCTGCGAGTATAAAAAGGTCTGCTAAAATTTCACAAAAAAATAGCCCTGGAGGTTGGGGGTCCTCCCGGGCTCTTAACAGGGGAAATTCTTCTATGTCAAGTATCGAGTTTGGCTTATTTGAAAACACCTGTACTTAAATATCTTTCTCCTGTATCAGGTATTATAACAACAATTCTTTTACCACTACCTATTTCTGCTGCAATTCTAAATGCTGCAGCAGCAGCTGCACCTGCAGAAAGCCCAACAAAAATCCCTTCTTCCTGAGCTAATCTGCGTGTGGTTTCAAATGCTAATTC
>JAGYNO010000060.1 GCA_018399955.1 Halanaerobium sp.
TTTCATATTCATCACTCCACCCACTTTTTAAAGTTACTTTATAAAGTAACTTAATTATATTATATTATAAATTTTTCCTTTATTCAATAAAGTTAACATAATTTTCACAATTTTAATTGTTGAAAATTGTTGGTACCAGGTACCAACAATTTACTAAATATTTTGCAGGATTTTTTAAGTTATTGAAGAAATTATTTATGATAGATAATATTTTAATAGAGGAGCTATCAAATATGCGACTGGTTTTAACAGAAAATTTAAAAGAAGATATGAAATTAGCCAAAGCAATTTATGATAATGGAAAGATACTGCTCAATAAAGATGTCAAAAATCTATATAAATATAAGGAGAGGCTGCTTGAATTAGGGATTAACAACCTTTATGTTGAAGACAAGTACTCTTTTGATATTGAGATTACACCTACAATTAAGGACAGCACCCGCCGCCGCGGTAAAAAGGTGATTGAAAATACCTTTAAAAAAATATCCGATAGTTTTTTAAACCTCGATGTTAAGGAATTAAAGGGAGTTATCGAAGAAATTAGTTCAGAATTGATTTTAAATGATGATGTACTGCTCAATCTGGTCAGCCTGAAGAAAACAAGTGATTATACTTATGAACACTGCCTGAATGTCAGCGTAATCTGCATCAGTATCGGCAAAATGCTGGGTTTCAGTCAGGAAGAAATTTTCAAACTTGGTATGGGCGGCATGCTTCATGATACAGGTAAAGCGCTTATTCCTGAAGAGATATTGAACAAACCTGATTCACTGACTGATTTTGAATATACTATTATGAAAAATCATTCAGAATTGGGTTTTGAATTTTTACAGACACTTGACTCGATCAGTCCACTTTCTAGAATCATGGTTTTATCACATCACGAAAGGGTTGATGGCAGCGGTTATCCGCGCGGAACTGTTGGAAATGATATTCATGAGTTTGCAAAAATAGCTGCCATTGCTGATGTCTTTGATGCCTTAAGCAGTGACAGGGTTTATAGAGATAAAATGCCAACTCACAAAGTACTGGAATATATTATGAATAATACTGAAACATTGTTTGATTATCAGATAGTTAAAAAAATACTTCCAAAAATATCATTTTATCCAAATGGTTCAGAAATTATTTTGAGCACTGGAGAAAGAGGAATAATCAAAGAACAGAATACAGGTTTTCCAACTCGACCTATTGTTAGAATCATCGCCGATGCTGAAGGGAATGAAGATATTAGAGAACTTGATCTGCTCAAACATATGAATATAGTTATCTCGGAAGTCATTACTTAAAAAATAAAAGCCGACTTCTACCCTGAACCTTAAAGGAAATGGGTATTAATCGGCTTCTAATATTTAAAGTTAAATTTTTTTAAAAGCTTCTATCACTCAACTAAAATTAATTTCTACTTCTTATCATTTTTATAAATGCTGCTGCAAGCTCGGGATCAAACTGGCTGCCTGCACATCTTTCGATTTCTTTTAAAGCTTCTTCTTTAGTAACTGCGGGGCTGTATGATCTATCATTTGTCATTACATCATAGGCATCTATAATCGAAATAACCCTCGCTAAATATGGAATGGAATCTGCATAGAGCCCTCTCGGATATCCACTCCCATCCCAGTATTCGTGGTGGGTAAGTATCTCATCGGCCACCAGGGCAAATTCTTCTGAAGATGAGGCAATTTTATAACCTCTTTCACAGTGTTCCTTCATTATCTTCCATTCATCTTTATTTAATTTACCTTTTTTGGTTAATATTTTTTCGGAGATCGTTGTTTTACCGATATCATGCAGTGTAGCCAGCAGCGAAAGTCTATTTATTTCCGAATTGGAAAGACCAAGTTCTTCTGCAAGCTCTGAAGCCAGGCTGATCATCCGCAGGGCATGTTCCTGTGTTTCGTCACTTTTTGCCTTCAGACTGCCGAGCAGACTGCTGACGATCTTGCTTTTAGAACTCCTGCTTGCCAGCAGCTTATTTTGATACATCAGATCATCCGCCCTTTTTAAGACTTCATTTAAATCATCTTCTTCATTTTCTTTTACAGCCAATCCAAGGCTTATAGAGATCGGAAGTTTATCTTCTTCGGTCTCTCTACAGCTCTCTTTTATCCGATTTAAGATCAGCTGTGCTTCTGTTTTAGAGGTCTGCGGCAGCAGAATAATAAACTCATCTCCACCATAACGTGCCACCAGTTCCTCCTGCCTCAGTTCTGACTTTAATATCTCTGCTGTTTTTATCAGCAGTTCGTCTCCTGCAGAATGACCATAACTGTCATTGATGATTTTCAAACCATTGATATCTGCCATGATAATACTGATCGGAAGCTGTCTGCTGCTGTCCAAACGCTCTAATTCTTCTTTGATAAATCTGCGATTATATAAATCAGTTAAGACATCTCTATAAAGGAGATATTTGATCTCTTTTTCCTGCTCTATACGATCATTTATATCTATCTGCATTGAGAGCACACCTTTTTCACCATTACCAAGTAAAATACTGGTTTCTTTAAGATGTGTATAATGCTTCTGATCACTTTTTTTAAGACTCAATATATCAAACTCAAGATCTTCACCCGCAATAATTCTTCTGATATTTTCTTCAGCAATCTCCCTATCTTTAGGTAAAACCATTAAATTAAAAACATTGTCCCCTTCAAGTTCGGACTTAGCATATCCAGTAATATCACTCAGCTTATCATTTGCAGCCAGAATATTTCCGTGCTTATCTTCAATCATAATGCCCATTGGTGCAGAATCAAAAATCGTCCTGTAGCGTTTTTCACTTCTTTCAAGTTCCTGCTGAACCAATTTGTACTGGGTAATATCCCAGAATGATCCTACAACCTCTATAATATTGTTTTCTCTACTGCAGACCTTTTGATAATCCCTCACCCAATGATAATTACCCTGTCTATCCATAATCCTGTATTCATCGATGGATTTATCAGCATATGTGATTTTCCTCAATTTATGCAGAAATAAATCTTTGTCATCCGGATGAATCCACTCCAGATACTTATCTGGGTGCTCTTTAAAATCATTGCTAGATATTCCCAACAAATTATTTACATTTTTGTTGATATAATTTAATTCAAAATTATCCTCTACCGAAGTATATGAATAAATTACTGAAGGAGTTTGAGAAATCAGAATGTCAAGCCGCTGATTGCTTTTTTCAAGCTCACGAGCTGCTGTTCTGTTTTCAAGAGCTTCACCAAGAATATTACTGAGTGCATCAAGGAGCATTTTTTCTTCATGCAGAAAAGGCCCTTCAGCTTCTTCCGGCTTTTCTTCTAAGTAATATATCTCTATTTCTCCACTTTCTACTCCATCAACTATAATTTTACTGCTCTGCTTCCAGCTGCTTTGTTTAAAATTTGAAGATAAAAATTCTTTGTCTCTGAATACGATTCTAGCAGCAGCAATGTCGGGATACTGCCAGAATGAACCGATCTTTCCACTCAACTTTTTCAATATGTCATCAATACTTCTGCTTTTATCTCTGACAAGCTCAGATATATAGTAAAAAGCATTCAATTCTTTGATTCTTTCTCTCAATTTTTCGTTTGTTTCTCGCAATTTATTATTTCTAAGCTTTTGCTTCATCCGTTCTGAAAGATTAACCTTTTTGGTCATCAAAAACCTCCCCTCAGTAAATTTAGCCCAAAAATTTTGTCATTTAATCTGTATCTGCTTTATTATTCTCTATAATATAATAATATTTTACCTCATCTACTTCAATTTAGCCAATATTTTTCTGAAATTTAAAATAATTTTTTCAAGCTTACAGAGTGATTAAAGCATATCTGAACAAAAATGGCCTAACGGCCACCCTACTATAGATGATATTTAATATTTCTTTAGTAGGGTTCTTTTTTAAATGTATATTTAAACTTCATTTTTGCATTACATTCAGGACATGCCACTCCTGGCATTTCTCCTTCTTTAAGATCTTTTCCCATTGCAAACTCATCTATTACAAAACCTGGAACTTCATCTTCTCCCCCACATTTTGGGCATTTAAATTTATACCACTCTTCTTTTTCTTCCGGGGAATGGAATGGGAGTTCCATGTTTTCTCGCCATTTTTCGTCGTTCATTTCTTGGATCCTCCTCCCAGCTATTGCTTTTAATATGTCTTCCACTATCATCGGTATGTTCTATATGATACAGAAAATCATATAATGGATGCCATATTTCATACAGCTCCATTTCTTTACCACACTTTTTGCATCTAACAGGATCTTTTCCAAAACTTTTTATCATTCTTTCTCTCCAACTTAAAGATCTGGTCTTCTTGTGCTGCATGATTAATCTCAACTGTCTTCTTTTCATGTACTTCCAGAGAGATACTATCTTTTTTACTCTCTTGTTATATCCTCTTCTATACAACCCATATCGTCTTGTCATCTTGAAATGTTTTGGTGGAATATGCATTATTATTCTACCGATAAATCTCATAGCTGACATTTCTAACTCTACCTTCTTTTTTGTTTTATGATCTTCATACCAAAACCTTACCTTTTTCCCATCATACTCTAGTATTCTGTATTCTGCAATAGCCGGTCTGGCTAAATATCTTCCTATGTATTTTGCTGCTCCTCGAGCATTATTCATTCTGCTTTCTGCATTTACATAAAAACCTTCTTTATATTTCTTATAGAAATATTGGATAAGGTTTTTTATCTCCTGATTTTCAGGAAATCTTTCTTTGAATATATCCAATAATACTTTTTGCCAGGCTTTTCTTAAATAATTATAGGGGAAATATCCCATTTTATTCCACTGTTTATATTTATCAAGTGCTCCTTCTGCTATTAGTGCATGTACATGTGGATTAAAACTCATATCACGACCAAAGGTGTGAACCACTGTTATTATCCCAGCTTCATACTCATGAATTTTGCCTTTCTCGTCTATATGTCTTTGAATTAATTCTGCTACTTTATCACTTAAATCTTTTATGATATCTCTCTGCCAATAAATATATCCTCTTAATTCTTCTGGAACTGTAAATACCATGTGCCTGTGGCTTACATCTAAAATCATATCTACCTGTTTATCCACCCATTTATCTACATAGACTTTACCACATCTCGAGCAAAATCTGCTTTTGCAGCTGAAGCTTACAATATGTTCTTCCCCACAGCTCAAACATTTATATTTAGCATACCCATTTTTTGGACTACCACATTGCATTGACTTTTCTACTTGATCAATTATGTGGTCTAACATATCAGCAGGTACTCTACTTGGAAGCCGTTTTATTTTGAACTCATTCCAGTGATCTTTTAATATTGTTTTTATTTTAGGATGATTTTTAGATCTATTTTTGCTCATAATATTTTTATCTTTCTATAAAGTTATCCACATTCCTTCAAAGCATAGTTTCCTATATAATGAAAAAACAGCAGCTCAACAGCAAATTCAAGAACTGCCCGAAATTTTTCGTCTGCTTGCTTCTTTAGAAGATGATACACAGAAGCTGCTGCTCAATAACTGGGCCAAATCAGGCCTTGTTTTAAATGAAGAAATTGTTGGCCAGCTTTTAGATTATCTCTCGGATTCACCTGCAGAAAGCAGTGCCGAAAAACTGGCTGTTATTAAGGCCTTTGCCTTTTTGGAAATCAATAATCTTCCCAAAACGGAACAGCTTGTTGATGCCCTGCGCTCAGTTTTCGCTCAGAATAATAGTCTAACTGAAAGTTTAAATGAACTTTTAAATGGAGATCAGATCAGCAGAGAAGTTAAAAATAAACTTAAAGCAGAACTTGGCCTAAATATCAATCCCAAAAACATGGATCAGTATAAAGCTGAAAATATTAAAAATCACCTCAACAAATCAGAACTGCTGCTCTCTTTACTCGATAAAAATAATTCAAGTCAGGAAAAAAATCTACTTGATAATCTATTGGGACAGAAATTGATTAATATTGACCTCCAGGAAAAGAATTCTCTCTTTATGCTGGCTTTAGAAATTCCACTTAAATTTAATGAGCAGAATAAACTGCTTCCACTTTTTTTAAAAATAGCTGAAGAAGAAAAAGATGAAAACACCTCTGAATCAAAAAATAATGGCAGAAGCTATGAAATCACATTGATTACCGAGCTGCCGCTGATTGGTACCATTAAGAGTACTGTTGAACTTAAAAATAAAAATTTAAGTGCTCTGTTTTTAAGTGAAACTGATAAAACAAAGCTATTAATCGAAAATAATCTAGAAAATCTTCAAATAATTCTTGAAAACCAGGGTTTTAAAATTAGCAATTTAAAAACTGCTGTATTTGAGAAAAATATTAGTGAGCAGTCTAATTTTTTTAATGAAGTTATTTTATCTGAATTTGATATAGATACTAACCTTAAAGAAAAATATACACACCTGGATATCAGGGTCTAACACAGTCATCAATTTTTAGATTCAAAACAAAAATATATTTTAACACAAAGTTATGTATTGACATCCGTGGTCATTATATTATTCTTTCACTATTTCTGGAGGTGTCTTTATGACAGATAAACAAAAATCTAAAAAATTTAATGATTCTCAGGAAAATGAGAAGAGCCTGCGTCACAAAAAGGCTGCTGCTCTGAAATATGATCCCAAAACTGACAGTGCACCTGTAGTCACAGCTAGAGCCAGCGGCATTGCTGCTAAAAAGCTTCTGCAGAAAGCCCGTGAAGAAAATATTCCTATTGAAAATAATGAGGATCTGGTTGAAGTACTGGCCAAAATCAACATTGGTGATGAAATTCCTGAAGAACTATATAAAGTTATTGCTGAAATACTCAGTTTCGTCTATGAACTCGAAGATTTAAGCTGAAAATATGGGGCAGCCATCATTTAAGATGGCTGCTTTTTTTATTCTTTTTTGCAGCATATTTTCATGACAAATCCTCTGATTTTTTATTATTAAATATCAAACCTGTTTACTGATTCTGTTAGCTCATTAGCCATATTTGCCAGTTCTTCTGCTGCATTTACAATTTCTTCGGTAGATGCACTCTGCTCTTCACTTGCTGCAGCAACTTCTTCAGAATTGCTCGCTGCTTCTTCACTTACAGATGCAATTTCTTTAACTGTTCCTTCTACCTCTATGCTGTTTCTGCTTACTTTATCTGACTGCTGATTTATATTTTCTATTAAATCCCGCAGACGTAGAGCAGCACTATTTATTTCTTCAAATGACTTGCCAGTGCTTCTTATCGCACCTACACTGCCATTTACTACTTCTTCAGTATTATCCATCTTATTAACTGCATTTGATACACCATCTTGAATTTCTCTGACAAGACTTCCAATCTGATTTGTGGCATCTTCAGACTCTTCTGCCAGCTGTCTGATCTCATCTGCAACAACAGAAAATCCTCTGCCTGCTTCTCCAGCTCTAGCTGCTTCGATTGCTGCATTTAAGGCAAGCAGATTAGTTTGAGCTGCAATATCATTAATCATCTGAACTATTTCTCCAATCTTATTGGAAAGCTCACCTAAACCATTGATGGTGCTTGCAACCTCTTGAGAATTATTTTTAACATCTTCAATTTGATTTACAGAATTATCGATTGAGCTGTTACCTTCTTCTATATTATTCATTACCTTATCTGCCTGATTATCCATCTCTTTTGACATCTCTGTTACATCATCTATCTGGTTGATCAGTTCATTGATCTTGGAGCTGGTTTCTTCAACCTGAGCTGACTGTTCCTCTGCACCCGAGGCAACCTGCTGAATAGACTGACCTACCTGCTGGGCTGCTGTTGCTACTTCTTCTCCTGAAGCTGTCAGCTCTTCACTTGAGGCTGAAAGATTTGCTGCAATGTCAGACACTTTTGCCAAGATACTTCTTAAATCCTCTTTCATCTTATTCAGTGAATCTGCCAGCACTCCCAGCTCATCTTTGCGATTAATATCAATATTATCGACTCTTAAATTACCATTTGCAATATCATTTGCAAATCCAACTGCTGCTGTGATTGGTTTAGTAATACTTCTCGAATAGAAATATGCTGCTGCAGCTACCACGATTACTACAACTAAGATTATCCAGAACATATATGTCTGCAGTGCGCTGACTACTGCTAAAGCTTCTTCTTCATCAATTTCAGCAATGATGGCCCAGTTGAAGCCCTCTGTTTCTATGGGACTATAGGCACTCAAAACTTCAATTCCGCGGTAATCTTCAATTATTTTGCTGTCTGTTGTGCCAGCTAAGGCTTCACTGACAGCTTCGGTATTAATGCTGCGGTCTAAAATTGTTGCCTGCTCAGAAAATCTAGAATTAGAACGCATTAAATTATCTTCACCAACTAAATATGTTTCTCCACTCTCCCCAAGTCCGGTTCTTTCGTTCATGATTAAATTGATAGCTTCATCAGAAATCTGTAAGGCTAAAACTCCAATTCTTTCTCCCTCATCTATTATCGGGCTGGAAACAAAAATTGCAGGGGCATCAGATGGTTCATAATAGGCGTAATCCACTAAAGCTCTTGATTCTCTGCCCTTAGTGTATACTTCAGCTAGATTGCTTTCACTGTACTGACCATTAATCAGATTTGTTCCAAGATCACCCTCTCTGGCTTGTGTATAAACTATTTCTCCATCATTATCGATTAAAAAGAGATCATAATAACCATATTCTTCTATAAAATGTGTAAAATATTCTTGATAGCGGTTAGCGACATTGTTATACTGCATACTATCCAAGCCTTCTGCAGCATAAATATCTGCAATTTCCTCCATGGCAAATAGTGTATCTCTGGATCCACTTAAAACGTCAACATCTGCCAGTTTTTCACCAAAAAAATCTTCTATCTGATTCGCCTTAATCTCTCTTACAGCCCTCAGGCTGCTGAATGCCTGTTCCTCGAGACCTTCAGAAGCGTTATTCATGCT
>JAGYNO010000061.1 GCA_018399955.1 Halanaerobium sp.
GATTAACAACTCCTTATGTAATTAATACCAAGTATATATTTATTAATATATTTCCACTTTATTAATTCTTCATTAAAAAAACATGTCCTTCTTAAAATAAAATAATCTTTAAGATATTTATGTACTTTATGATTTTTATTTTAGACTTTCTGCAGCATGATATGAGCTTCTTGCAAAAGGTTCTGATACTACAGATTTAAAACCAAGTGATTCTCCAGTAGTTTTATACTCGGCAAATAACTCAGGAGTAATAAATTCTTTAACTTTAAGATGCATGCTCGAAGGCTGCAGATACTGGCCAATAGTAAGTATGTCAACATCTTTTCCCCTTAGATCTTTCATAACTTCTATAACTTCTTCTTTTTTTTCTCCAAGCCCCACCATAATTCCAGATTTTGTATAAATTTGATCATTCAAATCTTTCATTTTTTCAAGTACAAATAAAGACTGCTGGTAATCAGCTTCTGGACGAACAGTGCTGTATAACCTGGGTATTGTTTCTACATTATGGTTAAATACCTCAAAATTAGCTTCTGCCAGCATTTTTAATATATCAACCTCACCCTTAAAATCTGGTGTTAAAAGTTCAATTTTTATATCATCTGATATTTTTTTAATCTCTTCAACTGTTTTTATAAAATGACTAACTCCACCATCTTCGAGATCATCTCTTGTTACTGAGGTAATAACAACATATTTTAAACCCAACCTTTTTACAGCTTCTGCAACATGTGCTGGCTCTAAAGAATCAAGTTTTTCTGGTTTAGCAGAAGTGACAGCACAAAATCTGCAGTTTCTAGTACAGTTCCTACCCATAATCATAAATGTTGCTGTATTATTTGCAAAACATTCACCCTGATTTGGACATTCAGCACTCTGACAGACTGTGTTCAAATTTAAATCTTTTAAAATATCTTCAACATGCATCCATTTATCCTGAGTAGGTAGTCTTTTTTTGAGCCATTCTGGAAACTTACCTTTCATCATTTAACACCTCCATATTAAAAACTTCAGCAAAATATTTTATAACTTTTTTCATTACTTCTTTTTCTTCAACTTCATATCCTAGTATCTTTTTTAAAGAGGTTACACCCTTATCCATTATACCACAGGGTATTATATAAGAAAAATGATTTAAATTTGGATTAATATTAAATGCAAATCCATGATAAGTAATCCAGTGCCTAACGCCTACTCCTATAGCAGTGATTTTTTCATCGCCCACCCAGACACCTGTTAAGCCTTTAATTCTTTCTGCAGTTATATCGTACTCCTCTTTGAGAAGTCTAATAAAAACTTCTTCATAAGAGCGAAGTAACCAGTGCAGATCTTTTTTATGATTTTTAAGCTTAAGTATTGGATAACCAACAATCTGTCCAGGACCGTGATAGGTTATATCTCCACCACGATTTGTTTCGAAGACCCCAATCCCAGAGTTCTGCAAAAACTCTTTACTAACTGTGATGTTATCACTTGTACCACTTGTTCCAATTGTGAAAACAGGTGGATGTTCTACTAAAAGAAGTGTGTCATTGATATCATTATTTTTTCTCTTTTCTAATAAATCCAGCTGTAAATTATAAGCTGTTTGATAATCTATATTACCTGTTTTAATTACATCTAACTTCACTGTTATATTCTTACCTTCTCTCTAAATGATATTGAAAACTATCTTTAGCAAATAGTTTAACAATATTGTATAACTAATATCTCATTAATGCAATTAATTATCATGATTTTCTGCTCTAACAGTATTTTTGAGCTTTCCTATCCCTTCAATTTCAATTTTTATTATATCTCCAGGTCTTAAATAAACTGGTTCTTTCCTTGCAAAACCTACCCCTTCTGGAGTACCAGTTAAGATTACGGTGCCTGGTTTTAAAGTCATATTCTTTGATAGATAGCTGACTAGTTCTGCTGTATCAAAAATCATATCAGAAGTATTTGAATTCTGCATTATCTTTCCATTGAGTACAGAGCTTATTTGACAATTATCCGGGTTTAAATCAGTTTCGATAAATGGCCCAAGAGGACAGAATGTATCAAATGATTTTGCTCTTGCCCACTGTTTATCAATTTTTATCTGGCAGTCTCGTGCACTTACATCATTAGCACAGGTGTATCCTAAAATATATTCTTCAACTTCATCTTTTTCTATATTTTTACACTCTTTGCCAATAACTACTGCAAGTTCAGCTTCATAATCAACTTCATCAGGAGCCATCCTTGGCAGAATTATATCAGTGTCTGGGCCAGTCAAACTGTTTGTTGCTTTAATAAATATTATTGGTCTATCCGGTATTCTAAGTCCGCTTTCTTCTGCATGATGACGATAATTTAAACCAATGGCAATTATATTTTCAGGATCTACTGGCGGCTGTAATTCGACATCTTTTAAAACAGCAGCTTTTTCTCCTAATGAAAAATCAGAAAATATATTACCGTTAATCTTATATACTTCATCATTGATTAAAATACCACAATTTACGTCATCTGATAATTGATCTGATTTTTTATATCTAATTATTTTCATATTGTCTCCTTTTTCAAATTAAGTTTATGTTTTTAATTATTTATTTGATTTATTCTGTATATTATTTTACACTATTCCATTTTATTTTTTCTTATTCTATCAAATAATACTGCAAGGATAATAATTAAACCAATAACAAACTGCTGCCAGAAAGAAGCAACCCCAAGTAAATTTAATCCGTTTCTGATTATTCCAATGATAAATGCACCATAAAGAGTACCTAAAATCGTTCCTGTTCCTCCCATAAGACTTGCTCCACCGATTACGGAAGCAGCTATTGCATGAAGCTCAAAGCCCTGGCCAGCAATTGGTGGTGCTGCCCATAGTCTCGCTGTTAAAACTACACTTGCTAATCCAGCCAAAAAACCAGATATACTGTAAACTATTAAATGCTTATTGGCAACTTTTATACCAGATAGCCTTGATGCTTCTTCGTTTCCTCCAATAGCGAAAAAAGTTCTGCCCAATCTCGTCTTATTTAAGAGCAAATAAACAATCACAAATATTATAACAGCAACTACAACAGGCATAGGTATTCCAAATAAATACCCACCACCAATAAATGTATAACTGCTGTTATCAATTGTAATTGAACTACCTCCTGTCAGTACAAGGGCAAGTCCCCTTGCCATACTCATCATACCAAGTGTAGCAATAAATGATGCCATTTTAAACCTTGATACTAATATTCCATTTATAAACCCACATAAAGTTCCAATAAGCAAAGCCAGCAAAATTGCAGTGATAAAATTGCCGCCAGTATTTAAATACATACCAGCAACTACTCCAGAAAAAGCCACAATAGAGCCAACAGAAAGGTCAATTCCTCCAGTAATAATTACCATGGTTAATCCTGCAGCCAGAATGAAATTAATTGAAATCTGTCTGGCAATATTTATAAAATTAGACATTGTTAAAAAATGTTCTGACATCAAACTTAAGATTAAACTTATACCTAGAATCACAAATAAAAGTAGATGCTTGGAAAAAAATTCATTTTTAGTATTATTTGTTTTTTTAAAATCTTTATTTTTCATTTCTATCACTCCCCATAGCACAGCTTAATATGTCTTCCTGACAAATATCTTTAATTTCTTCTTTTTCAAATTCCCCTGTAATCTCTCCTCTATGTAAAACTAAAATTCTGCTGCTCATTTCTAATATTTCAGGTAATTCTGAAGAAGTCATAATTATTCCAACACCTTCTTTTAATAATTCAATCATAAGCTCATATACTTCTATTTTTGCACCAACATCAATGCCTCGCGTAGGTTCATCGAATAAAATAATATCTACATTTGCAGATAACCATTTAGCTATTACAACTTTTTGCTGATTTCCTCCACTTAATTGTCTTGCTATAAAATCAATATTTGGTGTTTTGATACTCATCTTATCTCGGTAATTTTCTGCAATATCAAAATCTTCTTTATGATTTATAAATCCATACTTAGATAATTTTTTTAATATAGGTAAGGTGATATTCTTCTTTATACTCAAATCAAGTACTAGACCATGACTTTTCCTATCTTCCGGAATTAATCCTATACCATTATCAATTGCCTGATAAGGATTGTTAATTTTAATATTTTCACCTTTAATATATATTTCGCCTTCATCAATTGTATCAGCACCAAAAACAGCTCTCATCAATTCTGTTCTACCTGCTCCAACCAGTCCAGCAATCCCTAATATCTCTCCTTTATGTAAATCGAAAGAAATATTTTTTAGCTTGTCTGCACTGGATAGATTTTTTACAGAAAGAATTTTTTCGCCAGGATTAATACTAAAACTTGGATATTTTTCTTCGATTTCTCTACCAACCATCGCAGTAGTAATAGAATTTTCTGTCAAATCTGAAAGAGATTTTGTAAATATTTTTTTACCTTCTCTAAGTACTGTTGCCCTATCTCCAATCTGCCAAAGTTCTTCTAATCGATGAGAAATATATATTATACTCTTTCCTTTTTCTTTTAAAGATAATATAACCGAAAATAATCTGTCAATCTCTGTTTTAGATAGTGCTGCAGTAGGTTCATCCATTATCAATATGTCTGGTTCAGCATAGATAGATTTTGCAATTTCTATCATCTGCTGGTCTCCCACACCTAAATCTTCAATTTTTGTTCTTGGATCAATATTAATATTCAATTCATCTAAAACTTTTTTGCTTTCTTCATACATTGTATCAAAATCTACAAAATAGCTTTTCTTAGGCATATTACCTAAAAATATATTTTCCATTACACTCATATTAAAAGCAAGATTTAATTCCTGATAAATCTGATTTATGCCAAGTTCTTTAGCTGCAATTGGATTAGATAAAGATGCTTTTTTGCCATTTATTAAAATTTCTCCTTCAGTTTTTTGTACAGCACCTGATAATATTTTTACAAGAGTTGATTTTCCTGCACCATTTTCTCCAACTAGTGCATGTACTTCACCTTTGTTTAAAGAAAAACTAACATTATCTAAAGCCAAAACTCCAGGGTAACGTTTAGTAATATTTTTCATTTCAAGTATGTTTTCATTCAAAATAATCCCCTCCAAAAACTAATAACTCAATATTAAAAACATAATATAACACGGTCCTCTTTTTCTAAGATCTTAGAAAAGTATTATTTTATAAACTGATCTACATTTTCTTCAGTTACAACAATACAATCAATTATTATTTCTTCTTCAATTTCTCTGCCCTGCATATACTCTACAGCTTTTTCTACACTTACATAGCCCTGTCTATCTGGAACATTTTCTACAGTAGCCAGCAGTTCACCTTTTTGAATAGCTTCTAATGCAGCATCAATGGCATCAAAACCAACTATATCAATCTCATTTTCTTTTCTTGCTCCTTTAACTGCTCTAATTGCGCCTAAAGCCATCTCATCATTTGAAGCAATAATAAAGTCCAAATCAGGATTAGAAATCAATATGTTTTCTGTAACTCTCATTCCTTCACTTCTATCATAATTAGCAGTCTGAGAAGCTACAACTTCTATATCAGGATACTGATCTAATACATAATGATAGCCATCCATTCTATCTTCGGCTGTAGAATGACCTCTTACACCTTCTAATATAGCAATCTGTCCTTTGCCATTAAGATGCTCAGCAGAGAATTCAGCTATCTGCACTGCAGCACTATAATTATCAACTCCGATAAAGCTTTCAATGTCTCCGCCTTCTGCAGTGGTATCTACTACAATAACTGGAATACCCTTTTGATTTGCTTTATCAATTGCTGGCACAATTGCTTTTGGTCCAGCAGGATTAATTACAAGTATATCCACATCTCTTTCTATCATATCTTCAACAATATTTAACTGGCCTGATGTATCTGTATGTTTTTCTGCTGAGACCCAGTTTAAGTCAATATCATAATCTTCTGCAGCCTGTTCTGCTCCTTCTAACATTCTGGTGAAATATGGATTCGCCATAGTTTTAACAATAAATCCAACTTCTAATTTATCTTCTGCTAATGCTCCTATTGATGAAGTCAATATGACTAACATAATCATAGTTACTATTAGTAATTTTTTCATTTTTTTCCCCCTCATTTAATTAAGAGGACCGTGTTAAAAATTTATTTTTTAAGCATCATTTTTTCTGCTTTTTTTAATTCTGTTTGATAATCAATTTCTATTCTAGCTGTCCCTGTATTAACTGCTGCCTGAGCAACTGCAGCAGCAACATGTGGCCCTACTCTTGGATCAAATGGTTTTGGTATCACATATTCTGGAGTTAATTCATTATTATCAATCAAGTTTGCAAGTGCATAAGCTGCTGCTTTTTTCATTTCTTCGTTAATTTCTCTTGCTCTAACATCAAGTGCTCCTCTAAACAAGCCAGGAAAAGCAAGTACATTGTTTACCTGATTAGGATAATCTGATCTTCCTGTTCCAACTATTTTTGCTCCAGCTTTTAGAGCATCTTCAGGCCAAATCTCAGGATCTGGATTTGCCATTGCAAAAATTATGGGATCATCTGCCATTGATCTGACCATTTCTTTATAAAGAAGGTTAGCTGCTGAAACTCCAATAAATACATCCGCTCCTTTGATCATCTCAGCTAGATCACCCTTTTTATTTTCTGCATTTGTGATTTTTGCAATTTCTTTTGTACTTTCATTTAAAGGATCTCTTCCTTCATAGATAGCTCCATTTATATCAAGAGCAATAATCTCTCCAACCTCTTCGGAATGAAGCAATTTTATTATACTTGCTCCAGCAGCACCAGCGCCATTTACTATTACCTTAATATCTTCAATATTTTTCTCTAATATAATTAAGGAATTAATTAAAGCAGCAAGTGTTATTATGGCAGTTCCATGCTGATCATCATGAAATACTGGAATATCAAGTTCTTCTTTTAATCTATTTTCAATATAGAAACACTCAGGAGATTTAATATCTTCTAAGTTAATCCCACCAAAAACCGGAGCCATTTTTTTAACATATGATATCAGCTTATCTGGATCTGACTCATTCAAACATATTGGAAAAGCATCAACATCAGCAAATTCTTTAAATAATACTGCTTTACCTTCCATTACAGGTAAAGATGCAGCAGGTCCAATATTTCCTAATCCCAGTACTGCACTACCATTGCTTACAACAGCAACAAAATTTGATTTATTTGTATAATCATAAATTTTATTTTGATCTTTCTTTATTTCTTTACATGGTTCAGCTACACCAGGAGAATAAGCTAAAGAAAGATCATGCTCATTTTTAACCTCTACTTTTGCGTGGACCATCAACTTACCCTGATTATCTTTGTGTAGTTTTAAAGCTTCTTCTTTTAAGTTCATTTATTCACCTCTTCTGCATGTTTCAATTATTTTTGATAGATTATATATCTTCATTTAAAACAGTAGGTACAGTTAAACTACCTTGAGGCATAATATAGCACTTATAATCACCATTATATTTTTCCTCTAAATATGCTGCTGCTTCATCTAAACCAGAAAGTTTTTTAAGGAACATATTCTCTGTCTGCTCTTCAGATAAAGATGAAATAAGGAGCACTTCTTTATCTATTGCAACTTTTGAAATTGCATATGCTTTATGGCCGCCGATCAAGAATTTTTCTTTTATTCTCTTTACATTATCCTCAGGTTCTTCAGCTTCATTCATCCATTTTTCAAAACGGTCTTCTCCCAGACCTTCACTGCATTCTGCAACCCAGATGATCGTTCCACCTTTTTTTACTGCATGATCTGCATGATCAAGGGCTTTTTGTGCCTGGTAGACATTAATATCTCTTGGAAATCCACCAGAACTGACAATAGCTGCATCTGCTTTTTCTTCAATATCCACATAATACATCTCTGCAGAAATATCTATTCCTGCATTCCAAGCTTTTCTTAAATCACCTGATACAACTTTAACTATTTCTCTGCTGCTGTTTGTTACCACATTTACTATAAAGTCAACACCCAGCTTCTCTGCTGCCTCAAACATTTCTAGATTAATTGGATTTTCTTCTAGTGAGGGGTTTTCTGCCATTACCCTAACCATATTTGCATGATTATTCTCTATTGCATTTCTATCAGCTACACCAGGTAATATTGATTTTCTACCTCCTGAAAAACCAGCCATATAATGAGGTAGAATAACTCCGGTTGTTATCACAAAATCAGCTTCTGCAACTATTTTATTTATCTTTAAAATATTTCCGGTGCTCAATTCACCAATTTCAACAACTTCTGCATCACAAACATGGTGATGAAATTTATAATTTTGATGTACTTCTTCTCCAAATATATCTATATTCTGCTGATCAGAATGAGGTTCATGTACACCTGTTGCTACTACGAAAGTTACCTGGTCTTTGTCTATACCTGCATCTTCTAAAGTTTTTAATACTGGCGGCAGCATATAATTATATGGGGTGAAACGAGTTACATCATTAACTACTATCACTACATCTTCTGGTTCTTTTTCTTTTAAAAGACTCAAAAGAGAATCAGATCCAATTGGGTTTATAAGTGAAGCTTGAACAGCCTTTATTGGATCACTTATACCCTCTTTTTCTGCTGCTTTTAATATTTTAAGTACTTTATCATCTGCAATATCAAATCTCAATTTTTCTTTTCCATATTTTACTTCCATCTTTGCCACTTCCTTTATCTAAAATCTTCTGCCCAAAAGCTAAATATTAAATACTACCTATCACTATAAATTAGATATCATTAAATTCAATTCCACTTATCTGATAATGTTCATAAAGTCTTCTGTGGTTTTTTGCTTAATAGATATTCCTTAATACTTTCTACTGCTGTTTTACCAGCACCCATCGCCTTAATTACTGTG
>JAGYNO010000062.1 GCA_018399955.1 Halanaerobium sp.
AGAGCTTAAGTATTGAGAAGGATGAATATGCTTTTATTCTTTAAGAAAAATAAAACCCCCAGGTTCACCACCTAGAGGCTTCTCAAATACTATATATTATCTTTTAAATAAGCTATTTAAGCTCTTCTTAATCATTTTTAACTTCCTTCTCCATGAGCATAGCGGCTTGCAGCTGCTGCAGCAATTCCGGCAACAAGATCATCTAAAAATGTATTGACTTTACCATCTTTTTTAGTATCCAGCTCTTTGATTATTCCGATCTTTTCTTTGTCCAAAAACCCATAACTCGTCAAACCTATCGTTCCATAGAGGTTTACAATTGAGAGCGGAATAATCTCATCGATTCCGTAAAGACCTTCATCTGTATCTATAATACTTTGAAGAGGCTCTGGAAGCATCTTTTTTTCAGCCAGCTCATCTAGGGCAATTCCTGTTAATATTGCATGAGCAACCTCTCTTTTTTTCAAAACAGCTTCTACATTTTCCAGACAGGCTTCTAAGCTTATATCAGGATTAAAGGGTTTCTGCAGTGATTTAACCAGTTCAGCTATATCTTCAATTTTTACCCCTCTTTGATTTAGAACTTCAATCGATTTCTCATATAAATTTCCCATAATAATTTGCATTCCCTTCATATTAAACTTCAGATTTCCAGCATATAAATTTGCCTAATTATCAAATCCCGGCAGCTGATAGTCATTTAAATGTTTTAATATTTTCTTGTATCTATTAATCTTATATTCCAAGCCCCTGACATTCTCTGGATATTGATTATCTGCTAAAACTTTTCTGTATTCATCAATCTCATGTTCAACATACTCCTGCAGTGAATTGAAGCGGTGGTATTTTACATCTTCAATATGTTTAACTGCACCTTCTTTAAGCAGTAATTCAACTATATGGGGATATCTCATATCAACTGCTCTGGATAAAGCTGTTGCATTAATTCCCTCAAAGTTATACTCCGGCAGATTAAGATCTGCTCCATGTTTAATCAGCATTTCAAGCATTAAGTAATTTATATATTCCCCTATTTCTCTGTAGATTACATCTTCATCTTCTCCCCTATCTTCAAGTACTGCAATCTGTTTGCCTGCATAATATCTGCGGGCTATGTCGGTCGGAGAAGCAGTTACAGCTAATAGAGCAGTACTTCTTTTAGTATAATCTGAAGTTAAAGCATTAACATCTGCCCCGTGATTGATGAGTATCTCTGCAGTTTTAATTCTGCCGAGCATCACCGCCCTTTGCAAAACAGTATAATCAGCACCATAATTGTTACCTCTATAATTAGGGTCTGCCCCTTTCTGAAGTAGAGATTTAACTTCATTCTGTATTTGAGAAGAGCTGTAATCATGATCAATGTTTACTATGACCTCAACCATTCTTTCATTTAATCTTTTTTCTGCTTCAGAGTAACTTAGATTCTCACTCTGACTTTCTTCTTCTATTTCAATTTCACTTTGGCTGTCATTTTCTAATAGAGAAGGCTCAGGCTTCACTGCTGGTTTTTCAGCTATATCTTCCCCTACTTCAGTATCCTTTTCTTCAGCCTTCTCATTATCATCATTATCCAGTGAAAACTCTAAACTCCTATGAGAAATAATCTTATTATTACTGTCAATTATTCTCAGGGCCATCTGATGTCTGCCAGCTTCAAGTGAATCAGTATTAAAGTAAATTTGATGGATATTCCGATCTGATGCCTGAGCTGATTTTATCATCACACCATCATAGAACCATTCAACCCTATACTGATCACTCCAGTTCCCTATTCTGCTGGTGCTTAGATAGATGCCGTCTCCTATGCTTAAATCACTTGCAGCTGCTGAACCATTAAAACCATCTCTGCTCAAGTTGAGTTTACCCAGGTCTATATAATCTGCAATGCTGAAGCTGTATTCAGCATAATTGTACTGCAGCATTGTCAGTGGGTCGAATATCCGCAGATAGATGCTGTATTGAGCAGGTACCAAATTTTGAGGAATAAATTCTATTTCTTCTGCTCTACTGCTGCTGCTTGAATTCTGCTTTAAAACAATGACCTGCCCAGTATCAGTCATAAGCTCCCAGCGGGCTAGGAAATTCTGATCCCAGTCCTCATTTTTAAGTGCATATAAGTTAAGCTCTCTATCCCGACTTATAATTTCTTCTCTTTCAATATTCGCATAGATCTTATCGAGATAAAACTCTTCTTTTCTTTCTGCAGAGGCTTCTCTTTTGACCTGCTGAAGTTTTTTAGATTCCCGGTTATTAAATTCGGCCAGATAATTATCAAAACTGTCTGCTGCATAATCTGCTCCAGATTCCACCGCCTGAAGTCCGCTCAAGAGGGGAGCAGCTGTCATCGAAGCTGCAGTTCTTGTAATAATTTTGGTGCTGACCCTTGCCATACTTGTTACAGGATGGGTCTCCCACCCACCTGCTCTGCCGCCCTCAAGCATTGTTTTTAAAAATTTCTTTTCTTCTTGATCAACTTCCCAGCCCCGGTCAGCTGCTTCGATCAATGGAATGGGAAGAAGTTCTACAGCTGCTGCTGCAGAGGCCTTTGCCAGCTTAACACCACTGCTGTCATCAGCTTCGTAGTTAAATAAGAGGTGACTGCCCTCTGAAACCCTGTCCAGAGCAGCTTTAACTCCCGCCAGGTCACTGATCACCGAAAATGATTTAAGTGCTTTCTGTCTGCTGATCAGCGGCTTTTTCTCTGCCTTCTTGAGCGCGGCTATCTTGAGTGAACCAAGCTGACTGCCCAATTTATCTTTAAAATCACTGCTGTCAATAAATCCAGAATTTTTCATCTTTGTTTTAAGTGTATTCATTCCGGCTCCACTGCCGTCCTGAGCTTTGACTTCTGCTGCAATAGACTTGAAGTTTTCCGGCAGTTTTCCCATCTCATAGCCCTGGCGGATATATGAATCCCTCAATTCCTCAAGTGTGATCACACCTTTTTTCAGCTGCATCACAGCCTCTGCTTCATGCATCGCTTTTAGGTCAGCATCTGCAGAAGTTTCTGCTTTTCTCAGCTGTTCATCTGCTTTTTCCATGTACATCAGTGCAAGGCCTTCTGGATCATTAAGTACTGCCTTTCCTTGTTTAGCTTTAACTATTCTCGGTACTGCCTCTCCATACTGGTCAGAATAATCCCTGCTGGCCTCAAGGTGAAGGCGGTCAGTTGGAGCCTGCCTATATTGCTCAGCATGTTCTTTTAGTATCTGCTTGCGCTGGGTTTCACTCGCTGCAGCTGTATTGAAATTGGTCTGCTCTGCAAACTCTTCATAATATATATTCTCCCACTTTGAGGTGGGAATTTCAATCCAGCGGTCAGCTTCAGCCTCAACCAGTATCCTCACATCCCTATCAGTATTAACACTGCTGCTGTCAGAACCTGGTGTGCGGAAATCATCGGTAATTATGTTTTTTCCCTCATATTCAGCAAGACCTCTGAGGTGTTTTAATACTTTTTCATCTACAGGTTGGTAGACTTCAGCTTCCAGCCTTTTTGTAAAGGCCGCTTTTTCTTCACTGCTTCCGTATTCTTTTAGCTTCCTTGTTTCCCTGGAATCCACAAATGTCTCCAAAACTTTGTCCAAACTATCATAATTTACTTCTGCATAAATTACCGATGAAGAAGATATAATTAACAATGCCAGTAAAAGAAAGAGCAATAGTTTAGTGTTCTTAAGCATCACTATTCAGCTCCCTTCCATTTTACAAGCAGATTCTCAATATAAAGTTTTTGATTTGATGTCAGCCTATCTTCATTCAGCATAAGTGTTTCGATAATCAGCTCTGAAACATCCCTATAACCGAGATTCTGATATAATACTGCAAGTGAGGTGTTTATGTAAAAATTATTGGGATCTTTTTTCTGCAGCTCATTTAGATAATTGAGGCCAGCTTCCATTCTGCCGTCTGCTATATAGGCAAGGGTGAGGTTAGATATATTTGTTCCGGTGAGCATTGAAAGATCTTTATTAAATAGATTTTTGTACTGTTCTACTGCTGACCAGAACCGCCCCTGTTCCATCAAGTTCTGAGCAAGGAGCTGCTGTGCCTGTCCATTGGCCGGGTTTATCTCTGCTGCTTGGATAAATGCCTGACCTGCCTTTTCCAGCATTTCTTTTTCACTTTTAAATTCAGAAAGAACCATACCTAAGACAAGCCAGCTCTGATCAGAATCTTTTAGCAGTTCAGCAGCAGAAGCAGAATATTCAAGGGCTTTAAAAAGTGATCTGCTGTCTGAACTGTCACTGCGGTATCTGCTGTAATTGTAGGCTGCTATTTTTAGACGCAGTTCTCCAAGTCGCTGATAAAGAAAGGGCTGATTATCTTCTGGGGTGAGCTCTTCCATGAGATCCAGCTCTTCTCCCAGCAAATCTGCATAGTCAATATCTTTGATTAAATTTTGATAATTAAAAGCTCCTTCCCCTGCTGGAGCTGCATAAACTGCTGATGAATTAACTGTAATAAAAGTAGTCAAAATTATAAAAGTTATGAATATTATTTTTAGATTGTATTTTTGCATTTCTGCACCCTCTTAATTTTAATTTTCTTAAACTGCAGTTCCGATTTTTTAATTTTATCTAAACTACCTGATTCCATATTTATATTATAGCAAAAAACCAGGCACTAAGCCTGGAATTAATTTAAGCTTATCATTCTATTTGAAGTGTATCGATATTAATAATGTTTTCTTCAGATATGGAATGATAATACCATTTTCCATCTAAATCATTATAGATTAAATTATAATTAGAGCTATTTGTCAGTACCTTTTCATTCCCATCCATGTCTTCAACTACTAAATTATATCCCTCTTCAGGTCTTATTTCCAATCTACTGCCAACAGGCTTATAATATATATGTCCTACAGGAAGTTCCCAATCTTCTGGATCCAGACCAATATCTGTATATCTATAATCGTCCCAAGTCCTACCGTAACCTCCTTCATTCATCAATTCAATCATTTTTGGAGTTATTTCAGCAAAAGAACTTCCTAATGGTGATAAAGGAACCACATTGCCCTGGTTTATTAATACCCATAATTGTTCTTCTATCACCCAATTAAATTCTGCTCCTTCAGTTTCTGCTTCAGCAATATGGTCAATAAAATCTTCATCAACCAGTTCCTGCATCCGCTCTTCATCAGTATTAAACCCTTCAAATATATCTCCTTCTGATATTTGTTCATTAATGCTGTATAGAGTAGTAGCATAATTAACATTTCTAAGAGCAGCCTTATCCACCGCTATTTTTGCACGTTCAGGAACACCGCCCAATCTCGGCAGCGCAATTGCTGCAAAAATACCAAGTACGGCAATAACTAAAAGCAGTTCTATGAGTGTAAAACCTTTTTGAGCTCTTATTTTAAACATAATCATCTTCCTTTTAACAAATATCCTGCAGTAATTAATCATAGCAGTAATTAATCATATCTAAATACCATTAAAGTATCGGAGAAAGCAGCCTGGAAATTGATTCTCTAACCTTCATCGTCCAGCCTCGGCTCTCATAAATTTCAGGTGTAATCTCAATTGAATTTTTAATATCATTTTCAAAAATCTTATCATACTTTTCTGCAGTCTTTCTATCATATATAAAAGCATTTATCTCAAAATTAAGCTTAAAACTGCGCATATCCATATTTGTTGTGCCAATAGAAAGAATACGGCTGTCAATAGAAATCGTCTTGCTGTGCAGAAAACCATCAGTATAGCGGTAGCATTTTGCACCTGCCTCAAGCAGATGACCGACAAAAGAATTATTGGCTGGATAGACAAAAACATGATCAGACCTATCAGGAATCATCACCTTAACATCAACTCCAGACCTAGCTGCTGATTTAAGTGCCTCAAGTATTGTCTGATCCGGAATAAAATAAGGGGTTTGAATACTGATACTCTCTTCAGCTTCATAAATCATCTTTAAAAACATCGACTTTATCTCCTGCTCTTTTGAGTCAGGCCCACTGCTGACTATCTGCATTGGAGAACTTCCTTTTATTTGGTTATCAGGAAAATATTTATGTACAGTGAAGAGTTCTTCTCCAGATGCAAAAGCCCAATCCAATAAAAATCTGTGCTGTAGACTGTCAACATTAGTTCCTCTAACCCTGAGGTGGGTATCACGCCAGTCGCCAAAACGATCTGACTCACCAATATATTCTTCACCTATATTAATTCCACCCATATAGGCAATCTGCCCATCGACAATTACATTTTTGCGGTGGTTTCTATAGTTCATATCAAGTATAAATGGGGAAAAAGGTACTGCCTCACCACCAGCATCCTTAAGCTTATTAATAAGATGTACTGAAAGATTCCTGCATCCGACCCTATCATAGAGCAGCCTTACTTCAACACCCTGTGCTGCCTTTCTGCTCAATAAATGCATAAACTTATCACCGAGCTTATCATCCTGAATAATATAATAATTTGCATGGATAAAATCTTCTGCTGCCTTCATATCTTCAAATAGATCTGCAAATTTATCTCTACCATTTGTATAAATATCAAGCTCATTATAGCCGACAAGGGCAGTTGTTTCTGAAGCAAAACCGAGCCTAATTATGCTTTTTTCGAGTGGACCAAAGTTTTTTTCTACGTCTACAAATAGCTCCTGCTTTTTTTCCTTCGATATATTTCTCAGCTCATCAGAATACTGTTTTCTCCTAAAAAGCTTCCTCTTATTTGGAGTAAGTCCGATAAAAAGGTAGAGGACAAATCCGAGCAGAGGTATCAGAGTAAGTATGAGGAGCCAGGCCCAGGTAGATGTAGGATCTTTTCTCTCAAAAAAAATGAGCAGGATGATAAATATAATATTTAAGATTATTATTACTGATGGTAAATCGACCATTAAATCCATGTCAACCTCCAGAAAATATTCAAATTTAGATTCTAATAATATGCTGGTTAACAGCTTTTTTTTCCGTTCAGCTTAAAATTATTATTCTCTATACCTTTTTATAGTTCTACAAAAATTATAATATTCCTTTTTTCAGTAACATCATGAGGATCAGCTCACACCAATCTGCCTAAAAGCCATTATACTGCCGTAAATAATTAAATATTTTGACATATCAGCCATTGGGCTGTATATTGATATTAGGAAGACAAACTTCGCTGAATCCTCTTTACAGAAGGAAGTGGTATCATGAAAGAAGCTCTACTCTATGAAAAGCTGAAAGATAAGCAGGTTAAATGTAATGTATGTAATCACAGATGTGTAATAAAAGAAGGTAAAAGAGGTATCTGTCGGGTTAGAGAAAATAGAGATGGAATTCTTTATGCCCTAAACTATGCTAAGGCAGTAGCAGTCCATGTTGATCCAATAGAGAAAAAACCGCTTTACCACTTTATGCCGGGCAGCCGTGCTTATTCAATTGGCACACAGGGCTGCAATATGAAATGCACCTGGTGCCAGAACTGGCAGATCTCACAGAAACCTGCTCCAGATGAAGACGTGCATGGCAGAAATATCTCACCTCAGGAATTAGTTCAGGGTGCACTGGACAATGAATGTCAATCAATAGCCTATACCTATACTGAACCAACAATTTTTCTGGAATATGCACTGGACACGATGAAGCTGGCCAAAAAAGAGGGCCTTAAAAATGTCTGGGTCAGCAACGGCTATATGACAAAAGAAACACTAGATGAAATTATACCATATCTCGATGCGGCAAATATAGATCATAAAGGTCCTGATAAACTTTATAAGGAGCACACAGGTGGAAGTATTGAGCCGATTAAAGAAAATTTGAAATATCTCCACAAAGCCGGTGTCCACCTCGAAATAACAACGCTTCTGATACCCGGCCTCAATGATGAAGATGACGATCTAAAAGATATTGCAGAATTTATAAGCAGAGAGCTCAGTCCTGATCTACCCTGGCATATTTCAAGATTTTATCCAGGCTGGAAACTGCAGGATGTCAAGATAACTCCGATGAAGACGCTTAAAAAAGCAGAATCAATCGGAGAAGAAGCCGGCCTAAAATATATTCATCTTGGTAATGTTTAAATCTTTAAAACCCTTTTGAAAATAATATGATCCCCTTATGATAAGCAGATCAAAGAGTTAAAATCAGTTTATCAGAAAGAGGATTTTAATGTCATAGGTAGAAATATATTATAAATATTACTCTGCTTAAAAAATAAAATAGTTGTGAAAGGCCTTGAAAATAACGATAACTAAAATAATAGTTTTGATCGCAAGGTGAATATTTTGGGTTAAATTATGATCAGTATTGATATTCAGCCTGCTGAATAAATGATAGAAAAAATCATCATTTGGACCGCTGT
>JAGYNO010000063.1 GCA_018399955.1 Halanaerobium sp.
GATTGTTGGGATATCATCTTCATCTACAGGAGCAAAAACAACCTCACCATTAAGCAGGCTGAAGCGGGAATTATAATAGCTAAAATTACCGCGTGAGCTGCTAAACCGCCCCTGCATTGTCAGTTGGTTTTCTGAATTATTATCAAATTTTAAATTCAAATTTCCCTCTTCGACATAGATATTTATATTTGGATTAATGACCCTAACACTGCGGCCTGCAGTAATATTTAAATTAATCTTTGGTATAAATGCATCATCAGTTTCTCCTTCAGGCATCGGCCATTCCCAGGGAATACTTATCTCAAAATTATAAGCTCTTAAATCCCCCCTGAGCAGCGGTTCAGCAAGTGGGCCTACTAATTCTAGTTCTGTATCAAATTCTCCATCAAGTGAACCGTGAAGGAAATAAAGTTTATTCCCCTTCAATTTTAAATCCCAGGCATCCTCAGCTGCAAAGGGATTGATATTACCATTAATACTAAAGTCACCATCAGCAAATTTTGCTTTTAAGTTCTCAATAAGCAGTCCACTGCTGTTTAATTTGATAAGACCACTGTAATCTTCAATCGGATCTGAAAGCCCTACTTCAAGATTGCTCCCAGCAGCCCTTATTTCTCCCTCTAACTCTGGACTGCTGATATTACCTGTGATAACAGCATTTCCATTCAAATCACCATCTGCAGTCAGATCATCTCCTATAAATGAGAGTATAAATCCAAGCGGCAGTGAATCTAAATTAGAATCTAAATTAATTTCCTGGCTTTCAAATGAATAATCACCATTTATATTAAAGCTGCCTCCACCGCTAAACTGAAGCTGCTCCTCTAAAGAAAAGTTTGTTCTATCTTCTAAAATAATTTTACCATTTAGGGAATCTATTTCGGTCTCATTTAAACTTATTTCACTAAGCTGGTGTTCTATATTTAATAGAGGTGAATCAATATTACCCCTAATGCTTCCATCCATATCGAGTCTGCTTTTAAGATTTAAATTAAAACCAAATTGATCAGTAATAAGATCAATCGGAAGAGCACTTGAAGTAAAAGTTAAATCCAAATCTTTACCTACTTTACCTCTTAATGATAAAACATCATTTTGACTTTCTGCAGTAACAGCATTTAGATCAAAAACTGCATTGAGCTGATCTAAATCCCCTTTTACAGCAGCTGGTCCAGATACAATCAGGTCTTCTGCAAATGGATAAAAAGGCAGAAATTGATTTAAAGTTTTTTTAACAGCTACATTATTCAGCTCAAGTTTTAGATCAGCACTTAAGTCAGTGCTCAGCTGATTAAGTTCTCCCGCAAGCCTATAATCACTACCATCCAGATTAAAATTAAAACTGCTCAAATATAGGCTGTCCTGAACAGGCTGGTAAAGAAAATCATTATCCAAAAACTCTATTTTAAGATTATTGTATTTTAAGGAGTCAGAAAAAAGTTTAAACTGCAGCTCTGGAGAACTAAATTCTCCCCGCAGATTACCTTCCAGATTGAGCTCACCACTTAACCGGTCATCCTCGCGAATATATTCTGTCAGATATTTTTCTGTTTCAAAACCACTCAGTTTGAGGTTTATATCAAAACCTTCTTCAGGTGAAAAATCACCAGCTGCATTTATCTCCAAATCCTGCTGTACAGCAGATAAACTGCTGAGTTGAAATCTGCTGTCATCTCTTTTTAGAACAGCATTTAAGCTGGAAAATTGATATTCACTTCCATCAACAGCCAGCACGGTATTATCTGCCATTACCTCAAGTTTAAGTTCTGGATCAAATATTTCTCCACTCAGCATAAGTTTAGCCTGAACCTCACCTCTAAAAGGCAGCTCTCTGTTAACTGCTTCAGCTATATCATCAAAATATACATTTTCTGTTTCAAACTGCAGCTTTATAGAACCATCTGATGGACTTAAAATCTTCTCTGCACTGCCCTCTGCTCTCAATGTACCCTGAGCTAAATCAGCCCTAAAATTCTGCAGTTCTAAATTTCCATTTTCAAATCTGCTTTTAATTCTCAGCCTGCTCAATTTAAAGTCCTGATAACTTAAATAAGGAATCTCAGCTGTGAAACTCATTGTCGGACTGCTGAAGCTTCCACCAATAGACCCCTCTAGATGTTCCACAACAGAATTTAGTTCATCTAGTTGAGCAATATCTTCAGCTAAAAATATATTTGCCAGCTGAGGATTAAATCTGCTGCCAGCATAGCGAAGCTGCATGGTTTTATCGTTGAAATTAACATCACCACTCAGATCAAGCCGCAGATATTGGGATTCAAATTTAAAAGAACTCAAAGTTAAATTGTTTTCATAAAACCAAAAAGAAGAATCGATATTACAATTACTCTTATCTTCTTTAAAGTTAAAATCAAATTGGAAGTCTCCTGCAGCAGAAAACTGGTTATTTAAACCATAGATCCCTGCAGCATCAATTAAGAAATTCACTTTTTCATCTGCTATTTCGGAGATTTTATCCAGATAATCACTATTTCCCTCAAGTTCAAAATTATTTATAATTTTTTCTCTGCTGTTATTTAGCCCTATATCATCAGCTTCAGCTCTTAAAATATAATTTTCGCTTTCAATATTATAGTTTCCCTTTAAGTTTAACTGACCTCCATCAGCCAAATTAAAATCAGCTTTATCTAAATAGACTTCGTTTTCTCTAAACCTCAGCTCTAATTTACTCGTTTCAAAATCAAAATTTAAAGCTTTTAAATGCTGAAGATCAGCAGTCAGTTCTCCCTCCAGCAGACCATTTTTATCACGGTCTACCCGAAGCTGAAAGTCAAATCCAGCTTCTTCAAGCTGGGGACTTAAAAACTGATAGTCATAAATAAAATCTTCTGCTTCTGCAGAAATTTCTAATTCTCCATTTTCAGCAAATTTAAACCCTGCCTGGAGACTGTTCTGATCAATAATAAATTCTGTCTGCTTAAGTGCTGCCTTAAATTCTGGCCCTTCAAGTAAAATCAGGGCTCTGGGCAGTTCTATATTTAGAGTTTCTGACTCTTCTTCCTGCAGAATATGTTCAGCACTTCCGCTTAGCTCATTCAAATTAATCTCCGCCCTGTAAGCTGAAAGCTCAGAACCAGAAAAAACTGCCTCTCCTTTTAATGCAGCTTTTCCTCTGAAGTCGGCTGCATCTATATTAAAAGAATTGTAAGTAAAGTTTTTTTGCGGTAAATATTCATAAAATTTTGAGAGCTGAATTTGAGCTGTATTAAAATAAAGTTCTGTTTTAATTTCATCTTTTTTTAGCTGAAAATCCAAATTATCCAGACTTAAATCTTCAATCATCTGCCCTTCAGCCAGATTTAACTGGTCTATATTCAAAGCAGAAGAAAAATTAACTTCAAAGTTATCTGAGTCTCCAGCCTTCATTCCCAGCTGCAGATCTTGAATACTGAAATTATAGTTTTCAAGTTTTACTTCTACAGACGCATCCCTGATATTCAGATTTAAATCTGCTAAATATTCGGGTAGTTTAAGTTCTGAAAAAAATGCTGCCGCTTTCAAATCATTATCAGCAGAAAAGCTTTGCTCATTTAATTGATCAACATCTCTGTTTTCTAACTGATCAAGATCAACAGCTTCTGGCTGATCTCCTAAATTTAAGTTATTTATTTCTATCTCTGCATTTTTTAGTTCAATAAAATCAAATAAGATAAGATTATTGTCCTGCATTAAATTCAAACTATAATCCAGATTGAGCTGATCTGCCTGAAAAGCATTGCCAAATTTATCTTTAAATTTAAATTTTTTAACATTTATCCTGTTAAGAGGCCATAAGGAGACTTTATCCAGGCTGATTTCTCCACCCGTTTCTTTTTCCAGAAAAGCAATAATATCATCTTTGATAAAATTAGGTAGTCCTGATAATAGGCTTAGAAAATAAGCTGTTATTATTAATATCACCAGAACCCCGATTAGATATTTTATTTGCTTATCCATTCAAAAACCTCCACTAAGCAGGATCTGCATTTAATTTAGTAACTTTAGTTTTTGTTTAATCAGAAGCTCTTCTAATCTCTACTCTGAGCATTTTCATCTTCTATATCCTTTTCTTCATTTTCTTCGGTTTCAATATTTTCTTCAGTTTCTGTTTCTTGCTCAGAAGTCTCATCTTCTGATTTTTCAAGAATTTCTATATCAAGATTCAAGCTGCCTTCCAGCACATAATCTGTTTCATAGCGTTCTTTAATTTCTTCTTCAGCATCCTGGGCTTCTTGAGGTGGTTCAGCAGCTTTTTCTGGGCGAGGATTACTTTCTTCTCTATCTTTTGTCGGCTTATCATCTTCAGCAGTTGGTCCATCTTCGGGTGCTTCTGGACTGCTTTCTAAATATTCTCCACCTCCATAAGCAGGATAAAGCTGAAGAATAAGGTCATTATTATCAGGTGAATCCAGGAAATCCTCAAGCATTGAATCAAAGTTTTTATATCCAGCTATTTCGGCTTCATTTAAACCACCATCACTCTGAGTTGGTCCATTACTCTCTGCCCTCACTGTCTCACCAGTATAACCTCCATCAACAAAAAGGGTTGCTAATCCAGGCTCAACATCTTCTGGCAGTTTTAGGGAAAGATTTTTAGTTTCTATTCCATCTCTATATTTGTGCAGTGTTACCTCAATCTTCAATTCATCACCAGGATAGATTTCCTCATTTAAAACCTTTGCTTCTTGAACCAAGGCAGCACTATCAGTTTTTTCAAAATCAAGTTCTAGCCTGATATCTATTAAGTTAATTTCTTTAAATGGATTAGTCGAAATGAGATCCAAAAGCTGAGAAAAATCATATAATGACATACTTCCAATATCATTTTGACTGTAATACATATTTGTGGATTCAACATGAAGATTTGGAAGCCCACGCCCCATGATCTTCACTTTTGACCTGGCTGATCCAGGGCCAATTCTGTCTAGAGCAGAGTCAACTGCCTGAAGTGCAGTACTGTTTGCCAAAGAATTAAATAAATACTCATCATTGATTATCTGTAAGGTTACTTCTTTTTGAAGTTCACCATCTTCGGAAATAGAAATATATAAGGGCGTTATTCTCGGATAATTATCTATTTTCCCTGCAATCCCTGCACCTCTATCCTGAGAAACAGAACCAATTAAGCGGTCATAAGGAGAACCAAGTTTAAAGGGCTGCTGTGAGCTGGGAATAACTCCATTTATATAGGCTCTGCTCAGCAGATAATCCACTTCTCCTCGATTTGTAAATGGATGACCAAATGCCAAAAATTTCCCCTTATCTACATAAGTTAAAGTACCAATTGATGCAACAGATATATCTCCTCTAACCAGCTGTACGGCTATTGAATCTCCGGCTTTAGGAGAGGTTTCAATTTTATCTTCTTCTCTAATCCCAGGACTTGTTATTACATCTAAATTTAAATCTTCAAGATTATTTTCAAGTCGTTTTAAAGCTCTCCCCTTTATGCCGCTGACCATTATCGGGCTGTTAGCTCTCACTATTTTTTCTCCGAGAGAAACTTCTTCGAGATCATTATTTTCTATCTCATTACCTTCAATTTCTTCATAATTTTCAATTAGATTTTCATCTGATTCTTCACTGCTCTTATTTGCAAGATTGTCATGTTCAAGCAGTTCCAGCATTCTCCCGATAGGAGTAACAAGCCCATAGCGGTGATCACTGTAATTCCAACCATAACCAACTGCTCCAATAAGCTTATCATCAATATAAATTGGACTGCCGCTCATTCCTGCTGCTATACCACCATATTCTTCCATCTTCTCTCCGCCGACTTTTATCAGTATTAAGTCTTCATTTAAACTTCTTTCTCTCATTACACTTATTATTTCAACCGGAAATTCTTCTACTTCTTTTCCTGCAAATACTGTTTTACCATAACCGCTCATCCCAGCCTCAATATCTTCTAAAAACATAAAATCCTGAGCTGAAGCAGTTTGTGTTAAAATAAGTATCACTAAAATTAAAACCAATAATAAATGCTTGAATTTATATTTTCTCAAAATATCATCCTTTCCAGCCTAACTTAAGATGAATAACCATGTTCGCCTGTGCTTAAAA
Source organism: Halanaerobium sp. (assembly GCA_018399955.1). Classification (GTDB taxonomy): domain Bacteria; phylum Bacillota; class Halanaerobiia; order Halanaerobiales; family Halanaerobiaceae; genus Halanaerobium. Next base: position 6,061 of record JAGYNO010000063.1, read on the forward strand.
CATTGGAAATCTTATTTAATTCACTTAAGGCATGACCTGTACCTTCAGCTACACAGGTGAGAGGCGCATCTGTAACATAGGCTCCAACCTCTGTCTGTTCACTAATAAATCTATCTATGTCTTTCAGAAGTGAGCCTCCACCTGTTAAAATAATACCTTTTTCCATAATATCTGATGATAATTCGGGTGGTGTTCTTTCCAAAACTCTGCGGGCAGCCTGAGCAATATTGTCCAGCAGTTCTTTAAATGCTTTATGTGTTTCTGCGGCTGTGATTTCTACATGTCTGGGCAGACCTGTCATCAGGTCTCTACCTCTTACCTCATATACAGCCTGACTTTCGTTATTTGCACAGCCAATATTAATTTTGATATTTTCTGCACTTGACTCACCGATAACAAGATTATAATGTTCTCTTACAAATCTGACCAGTGATTCATCAAATTTATCTCCTCCAACTCTAATTGACTCTCCAGCAACTATACCTCCTAGTGAGAGTACAGCAATTTCTGTGGTACCACCACCAATGTCGATTACCATATTACCCTCTGCTTTTTCTATCTGCAGGCCGGCCCCAATCGCTGCAGCTATTGGTTCCTCAATTAAAAATGCTTTTCTTGCACCAACCTGAACTGCTGCTTCAAGTACGGCCCTGCTTTCTACTCCAGTTACACCAACAGGGATACAGACCATTATTAATGGTTTGATAAATCTGCTTTTTACACCAACTTTTTTGAGAAAACTCTTTAACATCAGTTCTGCTATCTCAAAATTAGCGATTACACCATCTTTGAGTGGGCGCACAACCTTAATATTCTTTGGTGTTCTTCCGAGCATCCTTCTGGCTTCTTCACCAACCGCTATTACTTCGTGTGTATCTGAATCTAAGGCCACAAAAGAGGGCTCCTGTAAAACTATTCCCTTGTTTTCTTCATATATAATTACTGTTGCTGTTCCCAAGTCTATTGCTATTTTTTTGCTGAATTTATTTAAAATTTTATCTAACATATTTTCTCCTTTCAAAATATATTTATTTTGAAATTATTATAAATATAACTAAGTAAATTTGCTAATATAAGCTTTATAATGACAGCTCTACTGCTGGATTATATCTTTCTTAATCCATAATTTATTTAAAACAATTTTTGAGTAATCAGTCTTTAAGGTCTGCTTCTCCTGATAGAACTAATGCTTTTTTGGTTAATAATGGCCCAAATATTTCTGTTAAAGCTGCAGTGAGAATTACCATATTAAAGATCATAAGTGCTCTATCCGGGATCCCCGCAAACTGCTGCTGAACGGAAAACGCAAGTGCAATCGCCACTCCTCCCTGAGGCACTAATCCCATTGCAATGTATTTTTTTACTGCTGGAGCTGCATCAGATATTCTAGCTGCAATAAATGAACCGCCAAATTTACCGATTATCCTGGCTGCCAGAAAAACAAAAGCTGTAAGTAAAAATACTGTTGATGCCATCTGAGTAAAACGAATCTCAGCACCTGCAAAAATGAAAAACATTGCATAAAGAGGTATTGTCAGTGTATCTAGATATTCTGAAATCTGCAGGTTCTTTTCGGCAAAATTACGAACCGCAAAACCAACTGCTAAATTTGCAATTAATGATGATAGTCCCAGAGCAGAACTCAGAGCGGAACTCAACACTACCGCTGTTAATATACTGACAACCTTTTTGGTTTTATCATTAACCATACTGATATAATGCTGGGCCAAATAACCAATAATAAGGCCGATCACAACTGCGGAAGTTATTTTAAAAAATGGAATTAATAAAACCTGTATAGAAAATAGCTCTCCACCTTCAACCATCAGCAGGGCAATTGGGCTTATCAAAGCAAAAATGATTAGAGCAATTGTATTATCAAGACCCACTACTGCCATTAAAGTTGAACTAAATGGTCCATCAGCATTATATTCTTTTAAAACCATCACTGTCGAAGCAG
>JAGYNO010000064.1 GCA_018399955.1 Halanaerobium sp.
GGCGATGTTATGACAATGCGTCCGGTCGTAATTTATAATAATTCTTAAATTAGAATATATAAATTATTTGTATAACTTTCTTCTCTATATAATCAATTCACTAATCACTGTTAAAACACTTTCATAATTAAAATATATATAAAAGAGCAGCTATTATCACTGCTCCTTAAATTTTATCATAATAATAAGTATTTATCTATTATTTGCCAGCTTTAAATTTACTATATCATTTAATCTCTTTTAAATTCTTTACCCCTGTTATACCCAGACCAGGATTAGAAGGAAGTTTTATTTCTGGGCCATCTATCTTCATTCCACCTGTTACCGGATCTTCAGCTAATAAACTGGGAGCATCCAAATCACAGCGGGTAATATTTTTCTTTGCAGCTGCCAGATGTGCTGCTGCTGTTACAGAAACTTTAGCTTCCAGCATACTGCCGACCATTACCTCAACTCCATGTGCCTCAGCTATCGCATTGATCTTTAGAGCATTATAAATTCCACCTGATTTCATCAATTTAATATTGATCAGGTCACAGGCACGCATTTCCAGCAATCTCAAACAGTCAGCTGGACTAAACATGCTTTCATCAGCCATAATCGGAGTCAAGACATTATCCCTAACGAATTTTAAGCCCTCAAAATCTAAAGCTGCTGTAGGCTGCTCTACAAATTCTATATTTAACTTTTCTGCCTCCATTTCTTTAATAGCATAAATCGCTTCTTTGGGCTGCCAGCCCTGATTTGCATCAATTTTAATATTTATCTGATCACCAATTGCTTCCCTGACCACCTTGACCCGTTCTATATCTTCTTCAACACCTTTTCCCACTTTTAATTTTAGATTTTTATAACCTGCCTTAACTGCCTGAAGAGCATCTTCTCTCATTTCTGCAGAGGAATTAACGCTGATCGTCATGTCGGTAGTTAGCATATTTTGATAACCACCCAGCAGTTTATAAAGAGGTGCTTTATGTATTTTAGAAAATAAATCATAAAGCGCAATATCCACAGCTGCTTTGGCAGAGCTGTTATTAACCGCAGAGTTTTCTATTAGATAATGTAATTTATCAATATTCTCAGGGTCTTCACCGATAAGCAGTGGTTTTATCTTATTAATAATAAGACCCTGAATACCCTGATTAATATCACCGGTAATTTCTGCTGTCGGTGGTGCTTCACCAAGGCCAAAGAAACCTGTATCTGTTTCGATTTTAACAATTGTATCTTCTGCACTGCTTACTGTTCGCAAAGATGTCTTAAATTCTTTTATCAAAGGAACACTCAAATTATATATCTTCAGATCAGATATTTTCATTTCTACACCCAGTATAATGAACATGGGAAAGAACATTATACTTTTCCTTTCTTAATTTATTTTTTATTCTGATTGAATATTTTTAGATAGAAAATTTTCTTGCAAGATTAAAAGCTTCAAGATATGTACCTTTTCCATCTTTCATAAACTGTTCTGCTTTCATCACAAATACCCCATGCACTGTTACTGCTCTATTCTCAGCCTCTACTTTTTTAGAATAACCAGAAGCTGAATGAATCAGATAATGCTGGTCATTCTTTTTCCCCAAATACATCATAACATGACCTTTCATATAAAGTGCATCTCCAGCTTCTAACCTGTCTAGACATTTTTTTCTTGCCTGAAGGCCTCCCTTAATTCCTATACTCTTTCCTGCTGCAATTTTCTGCTGGGCTACATTAGAATCACGCGGAAGTTCAATTCCAACCGTCCTGTAAATATCCATGATAAAGCGGGAACAGTCCCTCCTCTTATAAAGACCTCCCCAGCCATATCTTTCCCCAAGAAGTTTAAAAGCCTGTTTAATAATATTGGCCCTGCTGTAAGCTAAAAAGCCTTCTTTTAAATCATTGGACCTTGCTATAAGTGCCTTTTTTAACTTAAGTGTACCATCTTTTTTTCTCGTCGGCAGCCAGATTACATAACAGCCTTCTGCAGACTGTGCCTGAGAATTATTCTCAGGGATAGAATCCGGTATTTCATCGTTATTTACAAGCGGAATCTTATCTCCCATCTGAAATAGTAGATTAGAAATATCTCCAGCAAAGGGATTGGGCTCTGTTTCTACTCTACTTTCAGTTACAACTAAAAAACTTTCATTTTCGAGGTAGGCTAATGCTTGCTCCTTATTTTTAGCTAAAGCAGCATTTTCTTTGTTAACCCAGCCTCTGTATAACTTGGCCTGAATGAAAAGCCACTTCTGATCTCTGCTTTCAGCCAAAACCGCACAGGGAGTACCAACTGAAAGAGCAGTTAGTTGATTAAGATCAAGATCTTTAGAAGAGTTATCAGGTGCAAGATAGATGTTAGTGGGATATTTTTTTATACTGCTTCTTTTTACTAAAACAGCAAAATCTATTTTTCTTTCTGCTTCAACCTCATTTTCTAGATAATACGAATTTGAGTTTTCAATTATCAATTTTTTTTGTTTATCAGAAAGCTGTACACCCTGTCTGTTATAATATCTTTTCTGCTTTATTTCAACTGCTTTTTTCTCAATCTCCATTATTTCTCTTATTGTTTTTTTTCTCAATTCTTCAGGATATTTTTTTAAATCCAAAAAAACTTCCTCTTTAGCAAATTTTATTGCCCGCTTATAAGTAGAGAAATTGAAGCTCTCGATTTCTTCTTCATTCATTATAATTTTATAATCATCTTCTCTCAGCCAGAATTCTGCATTAAGCATTTCCTCTCTGACATCTGGAGCCAATTTTAATTTCTGCATTTTTTCCATTGACTTAATATCTCCTTTTTATTTGCTGTAGATTAAATAATATTATTTGAATACTTTTGATATTAGCCTTTTTTTATTAAAAGATTGAAAAATATATATTTAGCTCAGCTTAATCAAAGATTATTTTTCATTTTTGGATCAAGTGCATCTCTTAAACCATCACCAAGCATATTAAAAGCAAGTACCGTATATGCTATAGCAAGACCTGGAAAAAGTGAATACCACGGCTTTGTGCGCAGATATTGAAGACCGTTATTTATAATAGAGCCCCAGCTTGGTGTCGGTTCCTGAGCTCCCAGCCCAAGAAAACTCAATGATGCTTCTGCCATAATAGAAGATGCAATACCCATCGTAAAAGAGATAATTAATGGAGCAAGACAGTTCGGTAAAATATGTTTATACATGATAATAAAATCATTATTTCCAATAGCTCTTGCAGCCTCTACATATTCTCTTTCCCGGTGGCGCATAAACTCACTTCGTATTATTCTTGCCGTCCTCGTCCACCAGACAACTCCCAGGGCAATAAATACATTGTACAGACTAGGTCCCAGAGATACCATGATTGCAATTGTAAGCAGCAGACTGGGAAAACTCATAACCACATCTACGATTCTCATGATAAACATATCAACCTTACCACCATAATATCCAGCTAGTGAACCCATAATCGTACCAATGGTTATCGATATAACTTGAACTATAACTCCTACACTTAAAGAAATTCTGGACCCATAAATTATCCTGCTTCCTATATCTCTCCCATAATAATCGGTTCCAAGCCAGTGTTCTGCAGAAGGCTCTTTAAGTACTGAAGCCAAATCTATTTCATTAGGATCATAAGGAGCTATAAATGGAGCAAAAACTGCAATTAGAATAAAAATAGCTACCATAATTAAACCCAGCATTGCAGCCTTGTTTCTCTTTAACCTTCTCCAGCTGTCACTCCAGAGGCCTCTCTTGTTCTGGGTTATATTTTTCTTCACTTTATTTTCATTTCTCAGCATCTATTTAATCTCCTTTCCTGCTAATCATATTTAATCCTTGGGTCTAAAGTAACATATATTATATCTACCATTAGATTGATAAATACAAAAATTAAAGCTCCAACCCAGACACAACCTGCAATAACCTGAAAATCTCTCTTTTTAATTGCAGTAACAATATATCTGCCAAAACCAGGCCAGGCGAAAATGGTTTCAGTTAAAACCGAGCCGTTTAATAAAGATGCGAAATTCATGCCAATCACTGTTACCACAGGTATCATTACATTCCTCAGCCCATGTTTAAAAATCACCGTAGTCTCTCTAAGCCCTTTAGAACGAGCAGTTCTGATATAGTCTTCTTTTATTACTTCAAGCATTACTGAACGTGTATACCTCGCCAAAAAAGCAGCAAACCTGCTGCCTAAAGTAATGGCAGGCAAAATAATATGTTTAATGCTGAAACTGCCATCTCCCATACCGGAGACAGGTGTCCAGCCTAAAGTCATAGAAAAAATATAAATAAGTACCATTCCAAACCAGAAAATAGGAGTTGATATAAAAAAGAGTGCAAAAGTCATAGCCGCATGATCAATCCAGGTGTTTTTAAAAATTGCTGATATTATGCCGATCAAAACCCCCATTATTGTAGAGATAATTATCGCAGCAGAGGCCAATTTAAATGTATTGGGAAGTTTCTGTTTTAAAGCTTCGGTTACTTCAACATTAGAGATATATGACCTGCCTAAATCACCTCTGAGTGTTCTTTTTATATAATTAAAAAATTGTATATACCATGGTTCATCTAAATTCAATTCTGCCCGTATTCTTTCAATAATATCATCATCAGCATGCTGACCGAGCATTGTCACAACTGGATCTCCAGGTATCATGTACATCAATACAAAGGTAAGAAACAGCACACCTAATAATACTGGTATAATTAATAGCAATCTGCGTATAATATATTGGAACACTGCTGAAAACTCCTTCCATAAATTGCAAAATAGATGCGCCCTCAAGAGAGCGCATCATTATATTTAAGACTTGATATTCTAAATTAACTAGTTATCTAAATATTATTTTAAATCCTGATCAATCCACCAGGTAACCAATTTATCAGCACTGTACATTTGATGATATAGTTCACCTTTAACCCAGGGCTGTTTAATAGAAGAAGTACTGGTATGATAGAGGTAAACATATGGGTCTCCCAGTTCATCTGCCAGATGGATAATTTCTCGGGAAAGCTCCAGCCTTTCCTCCTGATCAGTTGTTACAGCCATTTCTTCTAACATTCCATTTATATCTTCATTATTAAATGCAATCCGGTCACTTATATAAAGTGCATTTAAGAAATTATATGGGTCTGCATAATCTGCCCACCAGGATAAATAATATGATGGTGCATTTCCGTTTTTAACGGTATCATAAAAAACACTCCAGTCATTTTTAATAAGTTCTACATCAATTCCAACTCTTCCTAAAAGAGCCTGTAAAACTCCACCAATTCTGACAGAAGTTCTTCCATCACTTACCCATAATTCCAGCTCAAAACCATCTGCATAACCTGCTTCCGCCAGCAGTTCTTTAGCTTTTTCTACATCTGCTTTCATCGGTAGATCTGAGCCGCCTGCCATACCTTCTGGAATTGCATCATTTGCTGGTACATAGTGAGGGAAAAGTGCACTTGTTATCGCTCGATTATCTAATGCATAATCAATAGCTTCTCTGACCTTCTTATTATCTAGAGGTTCAAAATCACTATTTAAAGCAAGATAATAAGTATTCAGCTCTGCAATAGTTGTGATATATTCCTGCCATTCTTCATTTTCTACCCATCTTTCTCTTTCTTCATTAGGAACTGCTGTAAAATCAAGATTACCCGCTTCAAATTCTGCTATATCTGTAAGCGGCTGTGGAATAACTCTAAAGACTACCTCATCCACATATGGTCTGCCATCCCAGTAATCTTCATTTGCTTCCATCACCAATCTATCATCATGTTCCCATTCAACAAATTTAAATGGACCTGTACCTACAGGATTTTGTCTAAAATCTTCTCCATACTCTTCTACAATATCTTCATTAACTATTAATCCATAAGGTAATGTCAGATGGGTAAGGAAAAGCCCAAAAGATTTGTCAAGTTTAAAGCGAACTGTATAATCATCGATTACCTCAACTCCTGCCAGTCCATCACTTTCTCCCTCTAATGCTGCATCTGTTCCCTCGATCATTGGATAAACCCAGGTTCCAGGTGAAGCTGTCTCTGGATCATATAATCTGTCAAATGTATATTTAACATCATGAGCTGTTAATTCAGTTCCATCATGAAATTCAACATCTTTGCGGAGATGAAAGGTAAAAGTTGTATTATTATCTTCTACATCCCAAGATTTAGCCAAGGCAGGAACTATTTCATTGGAATGGTAGTCAAATCTTACGAGACCATCGAAAAATTTAACCGCCATCTCGCCAGCATCAAATCCAGAACTGTATGCCGGATCTAATGTATCCCAATCAGTATCATTGCTCAGACGAAGTGTACCTCCATATTGTGGTTCTTCAGCCACTGCTGATAATGAAAGTGTAAAAATAAGTAATAAAGCAACTAATGTTATGATCTTAAATCTTTTCATTATACATTCTCCCTTCTTTTTTTAAAGAAAATAAATTTAGAATTACTGATTTTTTTATTTAACCTCTTGCTCCTCCTCAGGACAGATCAACAAGGCTGCAGACAGATTTTTAATTTTATCACCCCTCTTTTATTCAAAAAAATTAAATATTTAAATAATAACTAAGTTAATAATAACATATTTCACTCTTTTTTTCTAAAAATTCTGCCAAAATTTCAAATCAATTCGATCTCACGCTTTGAAAATAGTACTATTGAAACGTATTTGATTATTTAAGAGGTTTTTTTATTTAATATATATTTAAATTCTATCTTTTAAACAAACTTACCGAATGCTGACAACATTGATGGTGGCCTCCAAATTTGTTAAATAAGCAAAATTTTTGACTGTAAATAAATTATAAGCTTTTAAGTCGAAATAGATAGATTTTTTTGGTATTATGTAGAAAAAATTAATTTATTTTATAAAATTACTAATTTATGCAGGTATTTTAGTTAATATAGATAATAATTATTAATACCAGGCTATTTTAATATCGAGATAATAGTAAAAGTAGGTGAGCTTATGAATTTTAAAGATGAAAATGGTTTTACACTAGTTTTAAGCTTTATTTTTATCACTGTTTTAGTTATTCTGGCAGGGGCCAGTGCTTCGGTTGTGATTAATGAAAGCCGAATCTCTCAAAAAAAGTACAGAGAAAAGCAGGCATATTATTTAGCGCGTGCAGGAGCTGAGTATGCTGTAAGTAATATAGATATATAAAAATCTCAGCATTGGAGAAAGTACTGCATTTAAAATAGATAATTTTAATGCAGAAAATTTTACTCATAGTAAACTCCCTAATATTGCTGATAAAAGTGAATTAAATACAGAAAATGATTCTATTATAGTTTATATAGAAAAAAATGAAAGCAGTTTTCAAGTATATTCTCAAGCTGCTTTTGCTAAAAATGAATCTGAATTAAATTTGAAACTTAAAATAATTCCAGGCAGCGAAAAGCCTACAAAACTTCCATTTTTAGATTATGCTCTATTTGCAGTTGAAGATAATGATACTGCAATTAGGCTGACAGGCAGCTCAACTATTAATGGTATGGTTGGCACAAATGCAAAAACATTTGATTCACTTGAATTTACAGGTACTTCTGGAATCAATGGTGAATTACAGATTAATACAGACCCACCTGAACAAATATCTGAGCCTCCAGAAGAATATATTGAAGAGCCAAGAGAGCCTGAGTGGTCAGAAAACAGGATTTATACTTGGGGAGAAAAAGTTTATTATGATGGGCTTCATTATGAAGCAAGATGGTGGACTAGAAGTACACCAGGTACAAATCAAGTTTGGGAAGTTATAATTCCTGATGACGAGATATGGCATTGGTTTGATAATCATCAATATGATAAAGGAGATCAGGTCTGGTATGAGGGTCAGCTATATACCGCTAAAGAACAATCAAGAGATTCA
>JAGYNO010000065.1 GCA_018399955.1 Halanaerobium sp.
GCTTTTTTAAATGTTAGCAAGATAATTCCTGATGCAGAATATGATCTTGATTCAGCAATAGAAATAGGTGAAGCTGCTGTTAAGGGAGTTCAAAAAAGAGGAAAAGCAGAAGCAGGCGAAAAAACAATGCTGGATACATTAATTCCAGCAGTAAAATCTCTTAAAGAGAGCAAGGAAAATGGTGATGATTTAGAGACTGCTCTAAAAAAATGTAAAGAAACTGCTCATGAAGGAATGAAAAATACAATTCCTATGCAGGCAACAAAAGGTAGAGCAAGTTATCTTGGCGAAAGAAGTATAGGCCACAAGGATCCTGGTGCAGCTTCAAGTTATATGATTATTGAAACCATAGTAGATGAGGTTTTTAGATAAGTGAGGTGTTTAGACAATGGTTGGAATTTTGATTGTTTCCCACAGCAAACAGCTTGCCCTCGGCACAAAAGAACTAGCTGAGCAGATGATCCAGGCAGATATTCCACTTGAAGCTGTAGGTGGTACAAATGATGGTAGGCTTGGAACAAGTTCTGATATTATTTACTCAACTCTAGAAAAGATGAATACAGAAGACGGTGTAATTATATTTGCTGATATGGGCAGTGCAGTTATGAACCTCGAAGTTGCTTTTGAGTTTTTTCCAGAAGAAACAAGAGATAAATTTGTAATCGCAAATGCACCAATTGTAGAGGGAACAATTTCTGCAGCATTAGAAGCAAGTTTTGGTAAAAGTCTTGAAGAAATATTGCAATCAATTAGTGAGGAAGATTTTTCACTTAAAGTCAGCTAAATAATAACTATTAAACTACTTGATTTATCTCTTTTAATATATTATATCCTGGTTGAGAATATCCATAAATCCCTTTCAAATTATCTCTCCAGGATATAATATTTGATTTTGTTTAACAGTTTACAATAATAATATTAATATCTGCAGGTCTGATTTATGGATCTGCAGATTTTTTAGTTTATCATCAATCTTTTTATTGTAAAAATTTTTTATCATCCCAAAAAAGTGGTATAATATTTATATAGCTGTCAAAAAGATGAATATTTATCAAATAGTTTGATTTAAAAATACAGAAATAATTATTTGAAAAAGTTAGGGGTGAAAATCTGCTTTGAATAAAGAAAAAATTGTTATCGATTATAAAAAAGGGATTCATGCCAGAATTGCAGCACTTGTAGTTCAAAAAGCAAATAATCTCAAAAATAAATATAATGATAAGCTGTTCATAGGCCGCAGTGAAGATAAACTGCTTCCGGCAACCAGTTTAATATCTGTTGTATCATCAAATATTACATATCAGGATGAAATAATTGTTGTCAGCAGAGGTGATAATTCTGATAAATCAATTAAAGAATTTGTAGATTTTTTAAAGGGTGGATTTAATTTAGAAGACAGCAAAACTCAAGATGAGGTTGATGATATACTGCAGAAGACAACAACAGCTGTGGATAAAGTTTTTAATAATATTGCAAATGGAGTCATAATAGTAGGCCAAAATGGGATTATTACAAGCTTTAACAGAGCAGCAGAAAGAATAACCGGGCTTGAAGCAAATCAGGTAATAGGAGAAGACGTATCTCAAGTTGTCCCAAACTCAAGATTAAAACATGTACTTGAATCAGGTGAAGCTGAACTAGGGAGACAGCAGAAAATAGATGATGCTATAATTATTACAAATAGGACCCCTATAATTTCAAATGATAATGTGATTGGTGCTATTGCTGTTTTCCAGGATATTTCAACTATTAAAAAGCTTTCTGGTGAGTTAAAAGAGGTTAAATCTTTAAAAGAAAGGCTCAAACTCATTTTAGGATCAGTACAGGATGGGATATGTGTAGTTAACAAAAGTGGGGTTATTGAATATATAAATCCAAGCTACAGCAGCATATTAGGTAGAGATACTGATGATATGATAGGTGATAAAATTGGGAGTATTGCTGATGAAAAAAGCTGTAAAAAAGTACTGAGAAGTGGAGAAAAAGAGGTCGGAATAATCAGCAGAGAAGATGAAGGTTCAGTTATTATCTCCAATTTTTATCCAATTAAAATTGAAGCTGAGGTAGATGGAGTTGTGATTGTTTCTAAAAAGAAAATTGAAGTAGAAAACATGGTTTCCAGACTAAAGGAACTTTCAGCAAAAGCAGAATACTTAAAACAGGAGCTTAAACGTGAAAAAGGGCTTGATAAAGCTTTTGACCGTATAATTGGTAAAAGTGGTGAATTAAAAGATGCACTGCTTAAAGCATCAAAGGCTGCAGAGACAACTTCTACTGTTCTCATCAGGGGTAAAAGTGGAACTGGAAAAGAACTGGTGGCTGAGGCAATTCATTATGCTGGAGAAAGGTCAGATGAGCCATTTATCAGGGTTAACTGTGCTGCAATACCACCTAATCTAATAGAAAGTGAGCTTTTTGGCCATGAAAAGGGATCTTTTACTGGTGCTTCTGTTCAGAAAATAGGTAAATTTGAGCTGGCTGATAAAGGCACAATTTTTCTTGATGAGATTGGTGAACTTACTACAGAAATGCAGGTTAAACTTCTGCGTGTTCTTCAGCAGAGGAGTTTTCAGAGGGTTGGTGGTACAGAATCTATTGATGTTGATATTCGTATAATTACTGCCACAAATCGAGAATTAGAAAAAATGATGCAGACTAATCAGTTTAGAGAAGATCTTTACTACAGGCTAAATGTGATTCCAATTATATTACCTCCACTTAAAGCAAGAAAAGAAGATATTCCTCTTTTAGTAGAACATTTTCTGAAAAATTTATCGGAAAAGCTGAACAAAAGAATCGATGATATTTCTCAGGATGCACTTGACATACTAAAAAATTACTCCTGGCCTGGTAATGTAAGGGAGCTTCAGAATATAATTGAAAGAGCAATAAACTTTACAGATAACAGCAGTATAACTGCAGATAATCTCCCCTCATATATTAAGGATAATTACAAAGTTGAGGGTTCACTTGTCAGCTTAAATTCTGAAGGTGATGTTGCTTTACTTGAAGATTATGAAAAAGAAATAATAAGACTTGCTTTAAAAAAACATGGGAGTTTTAATGCAAGTGGTAAAGCACTTGGCATAACCCATAAAACTGTTGCAAGTAAAGCTAGAAAATATGGTTTAGTTGATTAGTATAATTTGATTAACTTAATTGATCATACAGATGATGATATTATAATAGCACCTGATGCCTTGGAAATTGATGATTAGCAAAAAACAGCTGAATCAATATCGGTTTGGATTAGATCAGTATGGGTGCCATCTCCACAGCAGAGCTTAAAGATTGACTAAAAGGAATTTACCCCATCTTATAAATATAAACACTTGCAATCAGCATAAAAATACTATATAATATTTTAAAATGAAGAGCAATAATTTAAATCTAAATTTAATAGTACATAACTCCTTTGATCAGAAATAGTAGGTAAAAAATAAAGCGAATCAGGGATGGTGTAAGCCTGATAGATAAATTACTGAACGCATCTGTGAGGATTTTTTCTGAATATAGTAGGAAAAAACGTATAAATGCGTTAAATTAACTTAAAGTGGATAAATTATATTTATCAAGCAGAGTGGTACCGCGGAATTAACCTGTCTCTATTTACTGGAGGCAGGTTTTTTGATTTTTAATTTATATTTATTATTTTAAATATAAAATAATATTTAATTTAGAAACAATAAAAACTCGAGGAGGAATAATTTAAAATGACAGAGAGCAAAAAGAAAATCAACAAAATTTTATTGGCTTATTCAGGAGGTCTGGACACCTCAGTAGCAATTAAATGGCTGCAGGATAAATATGATGCAGAAATAATTACTTATACTGCTGATTTGGGTCAGAAGCAGGACTGGAAAGCAGTTGAAGAAAAAGCACTTGCAACTGGTGCAGCAAAAGCTTATATCGATGATATTAGAGAAGAGTTTATTACTGATTATGTTTTTCCTGCATTAAAAGTCAATGCACTTTATCAAGAGAAATATCCCCTTGCAACTGCACTTGCAAGACCTCTCATCTCTAAAAGAATGGTAGAGATAGCGCAAAAAGAAAATGTAGATGCATTTGCACATGGATGTACCGGCAAAGGAAATGATCAGGTAAGATTTGAAGTTTCATATAAAGCTTTAGCACCTGAAATCAAAATACTTGCTCCACTAAGAGATTGGGAGTTCAAATCTCGCGATCAAGAAATCGAATATGCAGCAGCAAATAATATTGAGGTAACTGCTACAAAAGACAGTCCTTACAGTATTGACCAGAATCTTTGGGGTGTAAGTATTGAATGTGGAATCTTAGAAGACCCATGGGAAGAACCACCTGCAGATGCTTATCTATGGACAAAGGATGTTGATCAAACACCAGATGAACCGGCATATGTGGAAATAGAATTTGAAAAAGGAGTACCAACTGCAGTTGATGGTATAAGTCTTTCTCCAATAGAAATTGTTAATAAATTAAATGATTTAGGAGCAGAATATGGTGTTGGTAGAATAGATATGGTTGAAGATAGGTTAGTAGGCATTAAATCTAGAGAAATTTATGAAGCTCCAGCAGGAGAAATTTTGATGACTGCTCATAAAGGACTAGAATCATTAACTTTAGATAGGGACACTAAAAACTATAAAGCTTCTATGGCAGCTAAATATGCAGAAATGACATATTATGGACTCTGGTTCTCACCACTTAGAGAAGCAATGGATGCATTTGTAGATAAATCACAGCAGACAGTTAATGGAACTGCACGCGTTAAATTATATAAATCTCAGTGTACACTTGTGGGTAGAAAATCTGATTATTCATTATATGAACACGGTCTTGCTACCTATGATGAAAGTGATGTATTTGATCATCAGTCAGCTCCAGGATTTATCAATCTCTGGGCACTTCCGGTACAGGTTGCAAATCAAAAAAATAGAGATAAATAGAGGGTGAGCTAAATGAAATTATGGGGAGGCCGTTTTGAAGGCGGAATTTCTAAAAAGATGGACCAATTTAATGCTTCATTACCCTTTGATATTAATTTGATGGAATATGATATTGAAGGAAGTTTGGCTCATGTAAAGATGCTCGGACGCCAGGAGATTATCTCTCAGGCTGAAGTGGAGGAAATCACTGCTGGATTAATTGAGGTACGTGAAGATTTGCGAAAAGAAATAAAGAACAATATATTTGATGTTTCTGAAGCAGAGGATATTCATACACTTGTCGAAATGCGGCTTACAGATAAGATTGGTGCTGTAGGTGGTAAACTTCATACAGGCCGGAGCAGAAATGATCAGGTAGCTGTGGATATGAGATTATATTTAAGAGACCAAAATGATCAAATTAAAAAATTGATTCTCAAATTTATGGAAGTACTGCTTGATACTGCAGGAGAACATAAAGAAACCGTGATGCCCGGCTATACACATCTTCAGAGAGCTCAGGCTATTACTTTTGGCCACCATCTTTTAGCCTATTATTTTAAATTGAAAAGGGATTATGAGCGTTTTGAAGATGCAGAAAAAAGAATAAATGTTTCTCCATTAGGCTCAGGTGCTCTTGCAGGCAGTTCTTTTGATCTGGATAGAGAGTGGACAGCAGCTGAGCTTGGTTTTGACAGAGCTTGTGAAAACTCACTTGATGGAGTCAGTGATAGAGACTTTGTTTTAGAATTCTTAGCAAATGCTTCTAATTTGATGATTCATTTAAGCCGTCTGAGTGAAGAGGTTATTCTCTGGAATTCTAAAGAATTCTCTTTTATCGAGCTTGCTGATCAGTATACAACAGGTAGTTCGATAATGCCTCAGAAGAAAAACCCTGATCTTGCCGAGCTGGTTAGAGGGAAAGCCGGTAGAGTAATTGGAAGTTTAAATCAGCTGATGATGACTATTAAGGGTTTACCACTGGCATATAATAAAGATCTTCAGGAAGATAAAGAAGGTCTTTTTGATAGTGTAAATACGTTAAAAGTTATACTTGAATTATATCCAGAAATGCTTAAAACCATGCATGTTAATCAAGCTGAGATGAAAGAAGCTTCCTCAAAAGGATTTTTAAATGCAACTGAGTTAGCAGATTATCTTGCAGAAAATGGTATACCTTTTAGAAAAGCACATCAAATTGTTGGTGAAGCTGTATTATTTGCCGATGAGAGAGCTAAAGAATTGGATGAATTGAATTCTGAAGAATGGCAGGCATTGTTTAAAGATATTATTGAAGTAGATGCTGAAGAACTTCAGAAAAGGCTATCAGTAGAAGCTGCGGTAAACTCACATTCAACATCTGGTGGGCCGGCATTTGAGGAAAGCAAAAGAATTATAGCAGTAGAAAAAGAGAATCTTTACCATATACTTGATTAGCTAATTTTCATTAAATTTGATCTAAGTACTTATTGAAATATAAATAAATATTTATAAAATCAACCTCTAATTAGATTTATATTCTTTAAATCTGAATTAGGGGTTTTAATTTTTATAAAAAAAGAATACAATATATATAATAAAAGAGATAAAAGCATATACATCATTAAGAGTTTAAAAATGAGGGGGTTATTGTATGTTTGTTAAAGACCATATATTAAATTTACAGAAAACCAGCGGAAGAAAGAATATCAGTTATTTCAATATGGGGACTCTCATGTTATTACTGCTGACTTTTGTTTTCATCATGAGCAGTGGGGTTTATGCTTTTTCTTCTTATGAAAGAGAAACAGCTGAAAGGTTATATGAAGACCTTGATAAAGAATATGAGATTAGAGAATTTAGAGAAGATGAGAAAGCTTATCAGATATTAAAAATACTTGAAAAAAATTTAATTGAGAGTAAATTTAAAGATGAAGAGTTTAAAATTCATTATATAAATCATGAAACGATAAATGCATATTACATTGGTGCAGGTAATATAATGATTTTTGATGGTCTTTTAAAGGAATTAGATACAACTGAAGAGCTCGCTGGATTAATTGCTCATGAAATTGGACACGGAGTAAAAGAACATCTTTATGAAGATCTGCAGCAAAATATTGGACTTTCAGTTATAAATATTTTTTTTAATTTAATAACTGATCAGCAGTATCAAACTATGACAAATGTTTTTCAGAATTTGATCAGCAGGGGTTATTCGCGAGAACAGGAAGAAGAGGCAGATATTTATGCTGTTGATTTGATGATGAGAGCTGACTATGATCCTCAGGGATTAGTTGATTTAATGAAACTGTTTAAAAAAAAGAGCATGAATGTTAAAGTGCTTGAATTTACCCAAACACATCCGATTCCGGACAGCAGAATAGAATATTTGAATGAATATATAGCACAGAAAAAGAGAGGGCAGAACAGAGAAAATAATAAAAACGAGATTGTTAATTCGGGGCAAGCTAAAAATGATTCAGAACAGGAGATGAGTTCTAAGAAGGATTTAGAAGAAAAAGAAAAATTTAAATTAAAAAAAGAGCTGAACAATGATATAATTAGTCTAAATTATCCAGAAGAATGGGAATTAGAATCTCAAGAAAAAGAAAATAGAAGAACTATATTTAAATATAGCTTTAATTCTAAAAGCACATCTGGGGAGTTTCTGCTGCAGGATTTAAGTGCTAAAGATTTTATGGAGACAGCTGAAAAACATTTTGATTATACTCTATTAGCTTTGGAAGAAGAGGGTAAAATGCCAAACAAAAGTATTAGAAAAATAAATGATTTGAGTATTTATCGTCTCCAGTGGTCTGAATCCGATCAAATTTTTTATGAATATTATCTAGAATCAGAAAAAAGTAATAAGATGTTAAAAATAAATTTTGTTTCAAAAAAAGATTCTAAAGCAGTAAAAAGTAGAGTTTT
>JAGYNO010000066.1 GCA_018399955.1 Halanaerobium sp.
GCTTAAAAATTTCCTGTTCAATGGAAAAATATCCGCATTTTATATAAATATGAAATATATTTCAGCTTAAATTACAATCTACATGCAGCATTCTCATCTAAAGCATTAACCTTGTATAATATTATAATTAATATATGGCTGAATTACAAATGTGTATTATTAAATTTTTGTTAAAATCGAAGCAGAAATTAGATTAGAAGCTCTAAACTTTACTCCTTAAGACCCTGTGCTGCAATCCCTTTAACAAAAAACTTTTGTGCTAATATAAATACTATTAAGGTTGGAATAACAACGATGATTGTTCCTGCCATTATAAGGCCCCAATCTCTTTCAGATGCACTTGTGAAAAGCATTTTAACTCCCTGTTGAGCTATTTTCATCTCATCTGAATTTAGAATTATTAAAGGCCACAAATAAGCATTCCACATTACCAAAAAATTGACAGTTGCAAGCCCAGCAAGAGATGGCCCAGAAAGAGGAATTAAGATTTGAACTAAAAATCTCATCGGACCACAACCATCAATTTGAGCAGATTCCATTAATGATTTTGGGATGGTTAAAAAGTGCTGTCTCATTAAAAATGTAGTGGTAGCACTTGCCAGAAAAGGCAGTACTAACCCTGTATAGCTGTTGGCCAATCCCAGATTGCTGATAAATTCAAAAAGTGGTACAACTCTAACCTGCATGGGCAGCATTAAGGTAAACAAGACTGCAAAAAATATTAAGCGTTTGTACTTAAATTGGAAATGAGAGAATGCATAACCACTCAAAACACCGAGTATTAGTTTCCCGAGCATTACAATTGTAGATGCAGCTATACTGTTAAGTAAAAGGCGGTCCATTGACACTAAGTTCCAGGCCTTAATATAATTATCAAAGGTAAATTCTTCAGGTAAAAAGGAAGGTGGATAAGAAAAAACCTGTGATCTTGGCTGAAGACTGACCGTAAAAGCAAATAATATCGGCATTAACACAATAAAACTAATTAGTATTAAGAGCAGATGGCTGAATACTTTATCGATAATTTCACGTTTTCTTTTTGAGTTAAGTAATGATTTAAACATTAGTATCGCTCCTTTTAAAAAATCCGTCTAGTAAATCTCTAGTGTTTATTAAAACAGTCCAGTAAAATTTATCTCATCTAGAGCTGCTGTGTTTGATCAAAATATTTAATTTAGATATTTAAGTTTACTGATAATGAATCCCTTTACTGCCGAACTTAAAATGAAAAAAGGTCACAAGTAGGACAAGACCAAGCAGTATTACTGATTGTGCTGCAGCTAAACCAGGTCTAAAGTTAATAAACATATCTCTATACAGCTTATATATAACCATGTTTGTTGCATCAGCAGGTCCACCTTGAGTCATAATATCTATAATACCAAATGTCTGAAAAACGGTAAAAATAATGTTCATTATAATAAGATAAAAGGTAGTTGGGGATAATAATGGTATTGTTATATCTTTTAAAATCTGAAAAGAACTTGCTCCATCTATCTCTGCTGCTTCATAAACACTATCTGGTATTGACTGCAGACCGGCAAGAAAAAATATAATATTAAAACCCATGTTCTTCCAAATAGATGCTATGATTACTGCAGTAAATGCAAAAACACCGCTGGTCAGCCATGGTACTTGAACATTAAAAAGCAGTTCTAGAATATAATTTACATGTCCAGCTACAGGATTTAAAAGAAAAACCCAGAGTGAACCTGCAACAGTTG
Organism: Halanaerobium sp.; assembly: GCA_018399955.1. Classification (GTDB taxonomy): domain Bacteria; phylum Bacillota; class Halanaerobiia; order Halanaerobiales; family Halanaerobiaceae; genus Halanaerobium. The sequence continues at coordinate 1,725 of JAGYNO010000066.1, forward strand.
GAGATATAGCATAAGGAATAAAAAATATTGTCCGATAAACTTTAATTCCATATAGTTTTTTATTGACAAGTAGAGCCAGCATTAGTGATACAATCAGTCCACCAAAAATAGTTATAAAAACAAATAATGCCGAGCGGATTAAGCTTGCCAAATAAGCAGGGTCACTGAATAAAGTAAAATAATTTTGCATGCCAACATAGATTTTTATACTCCCAAATGGAGCATTGCGGTATAGGCTTAAAATTAAAGATTGAATAGTCGGCCAGTATAAAAAAAGGCTTAGAATCAGCATTGAGGGCATAATTAAAAGATAAGGCACTGATTTATGGGTTTTAAAATCTTGTTTCTGCATTTTTAATAGACCTCCCAAAAAAATTAATAAGTGAAATTTAAACAATAATCCCTTCCCCTAGATCTAGGGGAAGGGTCTGGATTTCATTTTAATCATCTTTATTTTTCTCTCAAAAAACTATTTTTAGATTTTGATAGTCTAAAACTCGTATATTATATAAAGTTCACTTTATTGATATAGTGAGTTGTACTGTTCAAGTGAACGATCTACTCTAGCTGAAGCTTCTTCCATTGCTTCCTGTGGTGTCATATCTCCCTGCAGAGTTTTTTCTACTGCTTCTTCTACTATCTGTCTTACTTCAGGGAAGGTACCAATTAGTGCTCCCTGAGTTGAAACAGCTTTTTTACTTAACAGCAGCTGCAAAAATGCTGTTAAATGATTTGGGCTTTCTGAGAAAAATTGTGTATTCATCTCTTTTTCAACAGCAGCTTTGGTAACAGGGAAATAACCTGTTTTTTCAAACCAGTCAACCTGCTGTTCTTCTTCAGATAAGAAGCTTAAGAACTTCCAGGCAGCTTCTAGCTCTTCTTGTGGATGGTCAGCAATTGCCCAGAGGCTTGCTCCACCGATAATAACTCCACCACGGTCTACACCTTCTGGACGTGGTAAGAAAGCAGTTCCAAGTTGATCATCCATCTCTTCTAATCCATTTGTAAATCTACCAACTGATGCAGTTGATTCGATTATCATCGCTGAGCGTCCGGAGAGAAATGCTTGATTTGCTCCATCCCAGCCTCTACCAGGATTAAGCATTATACCTTGGTCAACCATCTCTTTCCACAGTTCAATAAATCTAACTACTGCTTCTTGATCAAGATATGATTCAGTTGCTCTACCATCACGACCATTATTATTATTAACAAGCTGTGCATCCTGATTAGCTGCCATCTGTTCTACAAACCAGCCGACAATACCAAGAGTAAATCCATATCTTTCTATACTTCCATCTTCATCTCTGATTGTCAGTGCTTCTGCATATTCTACCATTTCTGCAAATGTTTGTGGTGGATCATTTGGATCAAGTCCAACTTCTCTGAATGCATCTTTATTATAAAAAAGAAGTGGAGTTGAAGAATTAAAAGGCATAGAATGCAGCTTGCCATCAACATTATAATAATTTGATACAGGAGTTAAAAATTTACCCCAATCAAATGTATTATCTCCAACAACGTCTCTACCCAGATCTTCAATTGGTATAATAATACCGCTGTCAACCATCACCTGGGTACCAATTTCATAAATTTGAACGATATGTGGTGCAGAACCACTCTGAACTGCAGCCTGTGTTTTTGTTAAAGTATCATTGTAGCTTCCCGTGTTTTGAGATTTAACATGAACCTCATCCTGACTTTCATTAAATCTTTCCACAAGGTCATTTACTACTTCACCATTATATCCTCCCATCGCATGCCAAAATTCAATTTCTACTGGTTCTTGAGCAGCAGCAGAAACGGTTAGAAGAACTAATAATGCCATTGTAATAATAAGACTAATTTTTTTCATTAATAAATACCTCCCTGATATTTTTGATTAATTACTCCAAATCCATTTTTTTCTTGGATTAACTATATTATAAAACAGAAATATTAACATATTATAAATTTTATGTAAAATAAAGGTTAATATTTTTGTAAATTTAAATAAAAAAAAGATAAGAAGCTCATATACGAGCCTCTTATCTAAATACTGATCTAAACATTATTCTGCTAGATTGATTTTAGCTAAAAATCTTAGTTAATTTCAAAATCTTTTTCAATTAATTGATCATAAATTGATTCTAAAGGTGTATAATCTGAAATAGGATTGCCAGATATATATAAATACTCTAAATTATTTAAATTGGCTATTGGTGATACATCTTCAATATTTTTATTGTCTAAAATTGTAGGTACCAGGTATGTATCATTTTTTGCCGAAAATTTCTTCTTTGAGCTTAAGTGCCGTTGGTGTTATGGCCAGTCCTCCCTTTGATGTTTCTTTTAAACAGGAAGGAAGCTGATCACCAATTTCGGTCATCGCTATAATTATTTCATCAGCAGGAATTACACTTTTAATACCTGCAAGAGCCATCGTAGATGCTGAGAGTGCATGTGATGCTGCCGCTGCATTTCTTTTAACACAGGGAACTTCTACCAGGCCTGCTACCGGATCACAGACCAGACCGAGCATATTTTTTAAGGCAAGAGCAAAGGCATTGACAACCATCTCAGGAGTGCCACCTCTCAGTTCAACTGCGGCACCTGCAGCCATAGCTGAAGCAACTCCACATTCTGCCTGACACCCACCTGCAGCCCCGGCAAGTGTGGCTTTACGTGAGACCACATAACCAAGACCTGCAGCTGTATACAGGCTTTTAATAATCTGCTCATCTCCGAGCTCCAACTTTTCAGCCAGGGCCAGCACAACCGCAGGAACTATTCCACTGGCTCCAGCTGTTGGCCCGGCAACTATTTTACCCATACCAGCATTTACTTCTGAAACTGCAAGGGCATAGCTGATTACAGTATTATAGATATTATCTTTTTCCAGCGGATTAGAGTTTAAAAAACTCTGCATTTTAAGAGCCTCTTCTCCAACCAATCCACCACCGCTTTCAATCTTATTATTGATGCCGCGCTCAACTGCATCCCTCATCACCTGAAGATTTGCAGCCATCCTGCTTTCAATTTCAGAGCGGCTCAATTCGCTTTCTTCCATTTCTACTTTAAGTACAATCTCAGAAATACTTGTGTTTTCTTCTTCTGCCAGTGATGACAGCTCTGCTGTTGATTTATATTCCATAAAAGATCATCCTCCCTATAATGCAGGCAGATATCTGACCTGAAAAATATCTTTGCTTCTGGATAGACTTTCTATAACTTCTTCCCCCGGTTTCTGGTCAAGCTCGATAATACAGGACCCTATATCTCCCTTTCGGTTTCTATAAACCTGCATAAAGGCAATATTTATCTGATGTTCTCCGAGAATCGAGGTGATAATTGCCACCTCTCCAGGTCGGTCTTTGTGAAGTATCCAGAGGGTAGGCATTCTTCCCGTCAGCTTAACAGAGCTTCCGTTTATCTCTGTTACTTCGATGCGGCCACCTCCAACTGAAGAACCGATCATCTTTAATTCTTTAGCTGCTGCCTGATTATATAATTCAATCAGCACAGTATTGGGGTGAACCTCCCTCAGCTTAATTTCTTCGATTGAATACTGCATATTTTCTTTTTCAGCCAGGGCAAATGAATTCTTGAGCCGCTCATCATCTGGCAGAAAACCTAAGAGTCCGCCGATCACAGCCCGATCAGTTCCGTGACCGGAGGCAGTGTCAGCAAATGAACCGTGCAGTTTTACCACTGCCCTATCAATCTCTGCTGCAAAGAGCAGACGAGCCATCATGCCCAGTCTTGCTGCACCTGCTGTATGTGAACTCGAGGGGCCGATCATGGCCGGACCCATTATTTCGAAAATACTCACTGCTCTTCAGCTCCTTTTTATTTAATCAGCCTTCATCTTTTACTTATATTTCATTTATTTTCAAAGCTGTTCAATTCCAAATTAAGCTATTTATAACATCTATTGGCCTGAGGCTTTTTTATCCTGAAACTCACGGACAAAGATCATATTTTCCATCTCATCAACTGCCTGATCAAGCTGATTATCCGGTGGTGTTTCACCAGCTTCAACTGCTGTTTCAACTGCTTCCATATCTCGCTCTACCTCTATATCAGGCACAATTCCTTTTTCGTGAATATAATTTCCATCTGGCGTATAATATCTTGCAGTGGTTAGGCTTACAGCTGAGCCATCCTTAAGTGGAATAACTGATTGAACCACTCCTTTTCCAAAGCTTTTAGTTCCTAATATCTTAGCTCTATCATAATCCTGCATTGCCCCAGCAACTATCTCAGAAGCACTTGCTGAACCTTTATTAATTAATATAATAAGCGGAATTTCCGTGTCTCCATTAATCTGCTTATTTATACTCAGTACTCTTTCGTTCTCATTTTTTTGACGTATAGAAACAACTTCTCCTTCATCTAAAAATACAGAAGATACATCAACTGCTTCATTAAGCAGTCCACCAGGATTATTTCTTAGATCAAGTATTATACCTTTTGCTCCCTGATCTTTTAATTCCTGAACTGCTGTTTCCAGCTTTGGACCTACTTCTTCTATAAACTGGGCCAGACTGATATAGCCGATCTCTTCAGTCTGCATCTCGCTTTCAACATAGGGAACTTCAATATCTTCTCTTACTATTTCTACATCAAAAGGGTCATTATCTCCCCGGTTAATTGTCAGTATAACTTCAGTACCAGGTTCACCCCGCATCATATTGACAGCCTTCATCTGCGACATATCAGCTGTTTCTCTGCCATCAATTGCTGTAATAATATCTCCTGCTCTGAGATCAGCTCTCTCCCCAGGCGTATTTTTAATTGGAGAAACTATTGTCAGCTTATTATCCCTTGTTGTGATTACAATTCCGATTCCACCGTAGTGGCCCTCGTATTCAGTCTGCATTTCTTCATACTCTTCAGCGTCCATAAAATATGAATAGCGGTCAACCTTATTCAGCATTCCTTCTATAGCACCCTGGATCATTGTATCAAATTCTACATCTTCTACATAATAATTTTGCAGCAGGTAAATAATATCCTGAAAAGCATTAGCCTTAGAATAATCCTGATCTTCTTGGCCCAGCTCTTCTTCGGCTCCACCATCAAGCTGAGCAGCACTAATACCAGAAAAAATTGTTGTCAGCAAAAATAGGGTCAATATACAAAGTGTGAATTTATTTTTATTCAGTCGTCTTATTTTCCTTATCATCTTATCCACCTTAATCCTTTCTTTAATTAGTTATTTCTGTAAAACCTTCGCCAAGTACTTCATTTACATTACTTATGATAACAAAAGCCTCTTTGTCTATTTCTGTAACTGCTTTTTTTAATTCCGAAATTTCGGTTCGAGAAATCACACATAAGAGTACATCCTTTGCATCTCCAGTATAACCACCCTTTGCTTCAAATCTTGTTGCACCACGATTGAGGTCATTGACAACCATCTCATTTATCTGATCAGACTTATCTGAAATGATGAGTACACCCTTTTTAAAGTGTAAACCTTCCTGTACAGTATCAATTGTGTTGGAAGTAATAAAGATGGTGACTGCAGCATAAAGGGCTACTTCTAAATTAAAAAATATTCCAGCAAGGGCAACAACTATTCCATCAGCGATTAAAAGGCCTTCTCCAACAGTTACACCTGTAAAATGATTGATCAGTGATGCTATCAAATCAGTGCCCCCGGTTGTCCCACGAGAACGAAATACAATTCCTAAACCAATACCGGATAGTACGCCTCCATAAATTGAGGCAAGCAGCAGATCATCTGTTAGAGAGAGCATATGCGGCTGCAGTAAATCGGTAAATATAGATAAGGCAAGAATTCCATAAATAGTTCTGAAACCAAAACTTGCCCCCATAATC